>JAAFHQ010000114.1 GCA_013298445.1 Chitinophagales bacterium
CAAAAAATCAGCGACCAACTGGGTTGAAGTAGGCGCCCTGAATGCAGACCTGGGTGAAAACATGGCGGCAGAGTTTTCCAACTACAACCCCGAATATGTGGATGTATTTGCACCTGGTGCAGAAATTTACGCGACTACTCCTGAGAATACCTATGAAAACCTTCAAGGCACCAGTATGGCGGCTCCGATGGTAGCAGGGGTTGCGGCGATCCTCCGCTCTTATTTTCCTGACCTTACTGCTGATCAGATTAAAGAGGTGCTGATTGCCTCATCAGTCAAACAAAACCGCAAGGTGATCAAGCCAGGCACTGAAGATGAAAAGGTTGACTTCAGCACCCTTAGCAAAAGTGGCGGCATTGTCAACGTTGAAAAAGCCGTAGAATTGGCCACCAAAACAGTGGGCAAGAAGAAAGGAGTTCAACGGGTTTTGGTAGCAGGAGATTTGGCTCCAGCGCCGAAGGCGATTCCTTAACTAAATGAAAAACTAAAAATGAAAAATGAAAAGGTAAATAAGTAAGGTTTTAAAAACCTCCCTTTTCCCTTTTCATTTTTCATTTTTAGTTTTTCATTTTTCACTTACAAGCACCATCTTCGTCCCATCCCACTTTGCAACTTCCCGATAAAAATTGCTAAAGGCTGTATATTCAGTAGCGGGGAGGTCAACAGCTTCGATTTGTAAGCGGCGTTTGACCAGAATTTTATCTCCAAACTGTTGCACTTTTACTTCATACTGACCGAAAGGGCTTTCCAGTTTTTTGTCTAAAAAAGGCAAACTTTCTACTTTGTAACCTGCCGGGAGGGTAAAACTCAAGTCAGATTCTTGTACATAAGCTTTACGATTGACTACTCTTTGCAGGCGGTTTTCAGCTTTAGCGGGTGCTTTGGTCAGTGGATTGAGTGGGTTGAAGGGCACGAACCAGCGCTTGCCCGATCGGCTGCCCATGCGGCTGAGTGCAGCCTTAAAAGATAAAGAAGCTTCGGCACGGTCTTTTTGATAATCGACTTGCAAACTATCCAGGGATTCGAGGGCCAATTGGAGGTTTTCTTCCAACCATTCCTTGCGCTCTTTTGCCGCCAAACTTTCCTTCAGTGCGCGATACAACTCATGGTTGGCGCCATAAAAATCAGCACGGGCACTATTTTCAACCTTTCCCTCTCCGTCAATTCGAAATTCCGCCCGCCAATACTCCCGATTTTCCTTGCTGCCTAACACGGGGGTACGCAGCAATTGACCACCCTCCTCGTTGAGCAACAAGACCTGACGGTTGGAGTTGCTTTCACCCAAGTAATTGATCGGATAATTAGTAGAGGTACATTCCAGCCAGATTTTTTCGGAGGGAACATATAAAACTACGTGATTGAATCCGGGATCATTGACAAAGTTTTCGTCAAACACCCTGGGAGCGTCATCCGTATTTTGAATGGCTACCGGGTAGGCTTTGATGTTGGCATAATTCAACAACGCTTTCATGAAGTTGGTCAAAGCTTTGCAGTCGCCGTATTTATTGCGGTGCACGTATTCCGCCGTAAATGGCTGCCAGCCACCAATCCCCAATTGTACACTCACGTAGCGCGTTTTGCCTTGCATGTAGCGGTACAAACGTTCTACTTTTTCGGCGTTGTTTTTTGCTCCGTTCAAAACGGTATTCAATTCATTCTTCAATTCAATAGGGAGTTCATCCCGACCCTTGTACAAAGAGGCCATAAAGCGCCCAAACTCCTTCCAACTGCTCATACTCCCCGAATAACTTGCAATCTGGAAGCTGTTGAGAGCCAATTGTACCTGGGGCAAAACCTGTTCATAATGCGGAGAGTAAGGTTCTTCCTTGACTGCTTTCAAATGTCGGACTTTCCATACATATTGCTGGTAGCCATCCTTGAGGGTGCTCACCTCGGGTTTGAGCTGGATGTTTACACTGCGGTGGTGCAATTGGGTATTCAGGGGAACTTCTACACTCAATTCGCCCAATTCCACGGCGGTACCATAGTGCTGGATGTCCCAGTCGGGCAACAGCGCAAGGGTAATTCCCTTTAATTTCTGTTCGTATTCCCACTCCACCGTAAAGGGGAAATCGGTGTGATTGAGGCTCAATACTTTGGCCCTGCTGTCCTGATAAATTGAAAATCCATCCACTGCAGCGTAATCTTCAAATTCTTCCTTTTTGATTTTGCGCAGCAAGAGCCCATTTTTATCGTACAAATTGGCCCTGAGTTGTGCAATGGGTGTTTCAGGGTCATAGCCAATATAGATGGTGTTGGCAGTACTGTTGTTGTTCAGTACAGTTACCACCTTGCGGTAGGAATAAATCCCTTCGGTGTTTGAATTGAGCCGGATTTTGATCCTTTCCACCCGTACAATCTCCTTAGCGTTGGGAAGTAGTGAGTCGATAGGTTTTGGTGCCAACTCGATTTGGGCGCGCAGCAAGGGCGACCACATGAGTAGAAGCAATGTGCTAATGGTTTTGAATCGCATGGGGTTAGATTTTTTTAAGCACCAGTTGTTCTTGCTGCTTTTCTATGATCAGATCAAAAAACTTTTTGATGACGGCATATTCTTCAGGCTCAAAATGCACCTGGTTTATTTGGATAGTGCTGTTGATTTGGAATGTGCGGTTTGTTCCTGGCAATTTGCTGACCAAAAAGGTGAATTTCCCCCCGTTTTCGGGTAGCAATAAATTGACTTGTTCTGGCATTTGTTCCACAGCGTAACCTTCGGGTATAGTCAGGTTGAGTACGTAGCGATGGGACAAAGGGTAGGGGATATCGACCGGGTATTCCCGTACCGTTTGTTTAAAAGGATTTTCATCAAACGCTGGATGTAAAACAGGATTGAGGTAAATAAAATCTCCATTGACCGTACCCCCTTCCGGGATGACCACTTTGGCGTTGTAGGCCAGGGTTTTGTAAATGTCGTCCAGGTTTTTGATGGTCACCGAATCGTATTCTATATTGGCAAGGGTAGCGGATACATCTTCGTCTTTGTCTTCCTCTGGCGCTTGATTGCTACTTTGTGGATCATCCTTTTTGGTCAATTCCTCCCGGACTTCCAGAGCCGCGTAACCGTCGTAGGCAGAAACAATTTTCCCTACGGCTTTACCTTCCTCATTCAGGGTGATGTTGAACATTCGGGTTGAGCTGGAACGCCCAGGGACAATGTCCAACCATTCTGGTTTTTCAGCGTCCACGATCCAACCCTTATTATTGAGCGCTCTTATTGCGGGTAGTCCCATGGGGCGTTGGTGGTGCGTTGCATCTAATAATTGGACTTTATCATTGTGTTTGAGGTAAGCCAAAACATAGTTGAACTGGCTGCGGATGGGGTACAATTCGATTGGTTGACCATGTTCCCGGGTGCTGACCAAAAAGGGTTTGGCATCAAATCCGAAGGCTTTAAGCAGCGCAATGAGCATCAGATTTACACCAGCAGCATCCCCTTTTTTGAGCTCGAATACTTTATTCAAGGGCTCCGTTTGGTAGATGCCGTTCGTTTCATCCCATTTGATGTGGTCCAGCACAAAGTGGTAAATGGTTTTGACTTTTTCTTCTGGCGTTTTGGCGCTTGCTACCAAGGGGGCTACTTTGTCGTAAGCGTCGTTGAAATTGGCTTTGCGGTCGATCCTTTTGCCAAAACTCTCATCTTCCAGGAGTTGTTTGGCTACCGTTTTCCAGTCACTAAGGTACGGTTCCCGGACTCCATTCTGCACGGTACCACTGATTTGAAAAATTACGTGGGCGGTGTAATCGGTCATGGTGGTGATAAACGCTTCTTCCTTTAACGCTGGGGCGTCTTTGACAGCCAGGATGTATTTGCGGTTTCGAATGCCAATGCCACTTTCCAAAAACTGCTCGTTGCGATCCAGTTCACGCCCCCGGGAAATGATCACAAATTCCAAAAATTCAGGAATGTTTAGCACGTATTCACTCAAACGTACTGGAATGTCAGTTTGAAAATACCAGGTGGGAATGCGAACCCAATCCTTGGTTTGCATGACGTAGGAATATTCAATGACGCTGCCCACCTGAATTTCGGGGAAGGTGAATTTTTTGGTGGTGTAACCTTCGGCTGTTTTTTCTTCAAAAAAGTCTTTCTTTTCTATGCTGCGTTTGCTTCCATCAGGGTTAAAGATTTGAGCTTTGAGCTGAACGATATCCTGATAACGGTCCTTGCTGTAATAAGGGATTTCAATGTCTCCTTCGCTAAATCCATTGCGTTTCAAAATTTTGATGCGGCGGTGTACATTCAATTCGGTCAGCTGATCAGGAGCGCGTAAATCGTAAGTAAAATAACCAATATCAGCCAGCACCAGGGCAGCGGCGGAGGTATCCAGGGCGTAAGTGGTCATTTTTAAATCTTCTTCCGGAATTTTTCCCCATTTGATGGAGGTTTCTTGTGCAGGTAGGTTCAAGTACAATACAGTGGCCCATAGTGCCAACATTGAGGTTTTTAAGTTCATGGCAATAAATAATTTATGTATGTTTATTGAAAACTAACCTAAAGGCAAAGCACTAATTCAGACTGCGATTCTTTACGAAAGTAACGTGTTGTGGAGTGAATTATTTTAATTGAAACAAGAATTTACCTTGATAGTGGGGCAAAAATAAGTGTTCATTTTTCTTGAGCCAAAGGATTAGATAAGGCACTTGAAATGAACCGTTTACTTATCTAATCCTTTGGCAAAATGAACACTTGTTTTTTATCGCCCCGTGGTTCAAGCAATCTTAACTTTTATTCAAAAACAAACCAGATACCAGTTGATTACCTAAAAATATAACCTGAAACATCTATTAGTTTGCCAAAATGGTCAAGCGATCTTCCCTTTTTGCAGAGTAGACAAGCAATTTAGGGTAAGATGGCCATTTTACACCATGATTAGTTGTAAATTTGAAGGGTATTTTGATGAATATGGAAACGCAAAACTGATGCAAAACTTCATACAAAAGCAGCGGGTCTTTTTGATCCATTTCTGCTTCTGGTGCTTTTATTTTTTCACCTTTTGTTACCAATTAAGGGACCACAAAGATGTCCACGAAACTTGGTTTGGCATCATCAATAATGCACTTTTACAAGTAGCTTATCTGATGTCGGTGGCTTACTCCAATTACTTTGTCTTTTTGCCCCGTTTTTTCAAGCACAAGAAATGGTGGAAATTTGCCCTGGAGTTGTTGTTGACAGTGGTGGTTGCCACCTGGATTTTTTTGATCCTTAAACGTTATATGATAGATGGGTACACCCACCAGGTTCGGTTCCCTTACTCCAACCGTTTTGCCATCACCGTTTCCATGTCTGCCGTTTTTATTGCTTCTTTCATTGCCATGCTCAAATTTTTGGAGGATTGGTTTCAACTGGAAGCGAGCAAGCGAGAAATGGAAAATGAAAAACTCAGCGCGGAATTACGCTTCCTCAAAGCCCAGATTAACCCGCACTTCTTGTTCAATACCCTCAATAATTTGTACTACCTGGCTTATACCCAATCTCCGAATACCACCGAGGTTATCGCCAAGTTATCCCAAATGATGCGCTACATGATTTACGATTCCAATCACCAGCGGGTGCCGATGAATAAAGAATTGGAATACATGCAGAACTACATCAGTTTGGAAAATTTGCGGCTCAATGACCAAATTCCCATCAAATTTGAGGTAGAAGGGAACCCCGAGCAGGTATTGATTACCCCACTGATTTTGATTACCTTTCTGGAAAATGCCTTTAAACATGGTGTGGGAAACAACAATCCCAATGCCTGGGTAAACATCAGTCTTAAAATTGACCAAAATTCTTGTATCTATATTGTGGAAAATAGCAAATTACCGACTCAAACCATCGGCGAAAAATCCGGCATTGGCCTACAAAACGTTCGCCGCCGACTGGAATTGAGCTACCCAGCACAATATGAACTGATCGAAGAAGATCGTAAGGACAGTTATTTTGTACAACTTAAATTGGATTTGTCATGAACAACATGCTGAATTGCCTGATCGTAGACGATGAACCACTGGCGCGCAAATTGCTCTGTGACTATGTTCAAAAAGTGCCCTACATCAAGCTTTTACGCACTTGTTCAGGTCCGATGGAAGCCCTGGATTTTTTGCGGGACAACCCGGTAGATTTGTTGTTTTTGGACATTCAAATGCCTGAAATCACAGGCCTCACCCTGCTAAAGATTTTACAAAAAAAGCCCTGGGTAATCCTCACCACGGCCTATTCTGAATACGCACTCGAAAGTTATGACCTCGATGTTGTAGATTATCTGTTAAAACCCATCACCCTGGAGCGCTTTTTGAAGGCGATGGAAAAAATCAATCAGAGGATGCAAGGCATAGCCAATCAACAATTGCCCTCTGAAGAAGCAGCACCACCAGCTGCGGTCATTGAACCAAGTCCTGCCTATATCTTCGTCAAAGATGGCACCAAACTGGTCAAGGTGAAAATAAGTGAAATCATGTATGTGGAAGGGATGAAGGACTACGTGGCCATCCATACACCCCAGCAACGCATTGTCACTTTACAAAGATTGAAAGCCATGGAGGAACAATTGCCAGAAAACCAGTTTATCCGCATCCACAATTCTTACATCGTAGCTCTGGAATGGCTGGACTCCATCCATAAAGAAAAAGTCAAAGTTGGCAATGCCCTATTGCCGATCAGTGATTCCTACCGCAAATCGTTCAAGGATTTTATTGAAAAGAACCACATCAAGATGGACTAATCTAGGTCAACCAATGCCGTAGCGCATCCAGCCACATGCCCAATGCAATGATGGCCAGTAAAATTCGATTCATTTGGTTGAAACGATGTTGGGAGATTTTTTCCATCAACCAACGGCCGATGAAGGTACCCAGGATGGTTGCAGCGCACAAAATCAACAACAACCATTGGTATTGTCCAAAATCGAAACCCACAGAAATCAAAAACACTGCGGTTTTGACGATCTGGGTAAGGGCCTGGCATACTGATTTGGTGGCGATCAATTCTTCCTTGGCGATGTTGTTGAGTACAAAAAAGGAGGCAATAAAAGGTCCGGTAACGGCCACAATCATTCCCAAAAAACTGGACAAAAAACCCAAAACGACGAACATCCAAGGGCGGGTAGGGGGGAGCTTGCCTTCGGGAATAATAATGCTGATCAGGATAAAAGCGCCGACCAAAAACTCCAATAAAATTGGGTCAAAATAATTGAACAACAAGCCGCCCAGCCAGGCACCTGGCAAAAGTAAAATGGAAAACAGGCCTACAACCCGCCACTTGATGAATCGCCAAAATGCAGTAAAACGGGCCAGATTGCCCACTACCTGAACAGCGCTGTGCAAGGGAATGGCTTGTTTGGCATCCAGCCCCCAGCTCAGCATCGCAAAGATCAGGGTGCCGCCCGCCAGGCCAAATATGGCCGAAACAATCGACGCAAGAACAACCCCCAGCGCCAATACCATGTAAATTCCTACGCTCAATTTCTTTAATTGTACTATGTCTTAGGTGTTTCTTTAGTGCCTCAGGTTTCTTAGGTGGTGAAAAAAAGCCTTGCGAAGCAAGGTATAATTTCACCACCTAAGGAACCTAAGGCACTAAAGGGACACTTAAGTAATTGCATCGGAGATGCCAGGATATTTATGCTTAAACCAACTCTAACTCCAAACCAGTATCTTCTTCCAATTGGCTGGGACTGTATTTGTTGTGGTACAGTTCCACGTATTTCTGATGCCCCTGAATCAGCTCCTGGTTCATCTGCATGCCCAAGGCAACGAACAAATCGTAATGTTGCTGGAAATGTTTCAGCAAGGTATCTGGCTTCAGGTCCTTTTGTAGTGATTTGCGATGAGCCCGGCCCAACTGGGTTGCAACGGAATAGGCAATGTCTACCTGTTCAAACTCATTGAGGACATTCTTGATTTTGGCACTGCGATGGGGAATCTGCCGGCCCCAATATTCCTGCCCTTTATAAGTGGTATAACCCAAACCTTGCTCTACCTGAGGGGCATACAATTCCGAGGCCTTGATCATGCGTAAGCCATGGTGTTTAAACGGATTGTAATAATGCTCTGTATCTGGGTCCTGGTAAACGGTTTTGAGCTCCAGCAGGATTTTATCTTTAACCTGGTTCTTTTTTGGTTGCAAAACCACCAAAATCCGCTTGTTACCAAAGGTGCCTTTGGCTTTACCTGCCTCTTCTATCTCGTATTCCTTCAGCAAATTTTCCTCTTTACGGCTTTTGAGGTAGCCTTCCAGTATTTTGAGCAAGACCTTGTTGTTGGCGTTCAAGGGAGTTTTACGCATTTCCTTGGCCCATTTGACTTCCGCATTCAGGTACTCACGGGTGGAGTTGTACCAAACGTCAAAATTGGCTCTGTCGGTGGATTTAGACGCTTCCTTATATGGAGTCTTATGGACTTCAAAGCCCCGCATGTAACCCTCACGAAAATATTCCAGCACTGTAGCGTTTAAAAAGGGCGCACTGGTGTCGGCACGTTTGAGCGACAGGGAGCACAAAAAACGGGTGATATCCCAGGCGTAAGCTCCAATCCTTGAACGGTCGAAATCAGCCATACCTGAGCCCTGGTCTGTAATCAGGTAGTTTTCGGTATGAGGATTCCCGTGGATGAACACTTTGGGAATTTTTTCGTGTGGAATCAGGGTGGTGAAATGGGCTTGCATGCGCATACACATGTGACGAAAGTAAAAAAACAAGCCCTTGTCTGGATGCAAATAGCTGCGAATCAATTTTTCCTGATCAAATTCAGGCGTTTTAAGGTATATCTTCATTGCATAAAAACCGGGTGTCAAAAGATGAATACGTTATCCCGAATTACAAAGGTACGATTTTACATTGAATTCACAAAAAATTAACTTTGAGTTAACATTGAAATAGCCCAGATTGAATTAAAACAGTTTATGCCTGCAAATAATGAACGCCCTGGGCCAGCCCATTCCTCCTGATGTAAATTACGCAGGTAAGGGATGGTACTGTGGCTAAAGTAAATCTTTTTTTAGTCGGCAGAGCCACTTTTGTAGCCATTCGAATAGATCAAAGCCATCCAAGCCTCTTTTATTTTACCTTCTTTAAGTAATATCTTCGCTAATTCATTGTAATCCTCATGTGTTTGCATTTTTATAAATAAGTCAATTTCGTCTTGAGTGGGTAGCTTTTCAATATTACCCAAACGCCCTAAATCATTGCCAGTAAATGACTTATCATTTTTAATAAAATCGGGAATCGCATCAACACCAATGCCTTTGTGAATACTTGGTTTTGCCACTTCAAATAAGGCATTTCCAGATGCCCGACAATACCAATCTCCCCCCAAACGGGCTACCCAATCGGTTTTAGTTTGGTCAATTTTGCCGTCTTCGCCCAATATATCTTCTGAAAAATGGGCTAAGACCACCTCGCAGATGACCAAATTAGGCGCACCACCTTCCTCGCTCATCTGAATGACTTGTTTTACTTTACACTCAAAAACAGCTTTGGATTCGGCAACTCTCGGCGGTTTCACCATTACGGATACCCCCTCAGTAAAGCCCGCTTTTTGGAACTCATTTACGCCTTTTTCGTATTCGCAACTGGCTAATGACATTTGTTCGACCATCGCATAGTCCACCATGCAAATAACCACTTCATCATGTTCCAACACGTTATCAAGGGTGTGTTTTGAACTGCCGTCCCTAACCCGCCGGCTAGGTGAAAAAATCAGTGTTGGTGGATTTGTGCCAAAGACATTGAAAAAGCTGAAAGGGCTTAAATTGACATTGCCCTCTTTGTCAATAGTTGAGGCAAAGGCAATCGGGCGAGGTGCAACTGCCCCTTGCAAATAACTGTTTAAAACAGGGATGGAAACTTCTTTTGGATTGATTGTAAGCATCTTATATGTTTTTACCCCATAGACAAATCAGGAGTGGATTTTTTTCATTATTTAGCCGGTAGAACCATCGTTCTGACTTCGCCAAAATCTACGCGCAGGCCATTTTTTTCGGCAAAACCTTTGATCATAATGGTGTCGCCATCTTCTAAAAATGTGCGGGTGGAGCCATCAGGCAGCGTTATCGGATTTTTACCGCCCCAAGTCAACTCCAATAATGACCCAAAACTATCGGGTGTTTTGCCTGAAATGGTCCCCGAAGCCATGACATCGCCAATGTTCAAGTTACAGCCATTGACGGTATGATGTGCGATTTGTTGGGCGACTGTCCAATACATATTTTTGAAATTTGAGGTACAAATTTTTACCCCCTCAGAATTTGGCAGTTGCAAAATGACTTCCAATTGCACATCAAAATGCTGTCGTTTTTCTTCTTTCAAATAAGGTAAAACTTCGGGGTCTTGCACTTCCGCTGCGACTCTAAATGGTTCAAGCGCTTCAAGCGTCACAACCCAGGGCGACATCGAAGAAAAGAAATTTTTTGCCAAAAACGGACCCAATGGCACATACTCCCAACGCTGAATATCTCTTGCTGACCAATCATTGAATAAGGTAAAACCAAAAACATATTCTTCTGCTTTGTTCACGTCAATTGAATCGCCAATTAGATTGGGTTGACCAATAATGGTTGCCATTTCCAATTCAATATCCAAACGTTTTGTCGCTGAAAAAGTAGGTGGCGTGGCATCAGTTGCATTGATTTGACCTTTGGGCCGGTGAAAATTTTGACCCGACACGAATATCGAACTCGCCCGACCATGATAACCCACTGGAATATGTTTCCAATTGGGTAACAAGGCATCGCCATTTGGGCGAAACATCATACCGACATTCGTGGCGTGTTGTTCAGACGAGTAAAAATCGGTGTAATCGCCAATTTTGACGGGCAGGTGCAGATTGACTTTTGAATGATGAATGGTAAATGATGAATGATGAATATTTTTATCATCCGCCAAAATCTCTTGCAAACGCCTACGCACAGCATTGGTTTTCTCTTTACCCAAACTGATAAAATCATTCAAATAGTCATTTTTAAAGACGGTCTTTTTGATTTTTAAATCATCAAAATAGCCGAATTCCGCCAAGGCGTATAAATCAACAACTTGGTCATTAATGATTGTGGCAAGGCGTTTTTTACCATTTTTAATAGAAAAAATGCCGAATGGTATGTTGTGTAGCGTGAAATTTGACATACGATTTGTGTTTCGTAGAGATCTTGCATTT
>JAAFHQ010000115.1 GCA_013298445.1 Chitinophagales bacterium
TCCATTGGGGCCACCTGGGTTGATGCTTTGCAACAAAACCCACTTGCTTTGATTGCTACCGGATATTTTAAGTGGAAAAAAATCGGGGCATTCCCATACTCCGCCATGGTTGCCATGCTCGGCACCGAAGTTGCTGAGGAAAGTCCAGTTTTTTAAATCGGGTGAACCGTAAAAACGCACCTGATTTTGTGCGGCCAGTACCACAATCCATTGTTTGCTGGCCTCGTGCCAGATTACTTTGGTATCGCGGAAATCGCGGATGCCAGGGTTGGGGATTACGGGGTTGCCTTGGTATTTGGTCCAGGTACGGCCAGCATCGTTGCTGTACGCGATGGATTGGTATTGAAAGTCGTTGCGCCCAGCTTTTTCGCCCGCCATCAGGTGGTGGGTAAACATGGCGACCATCGGCGGCTGGCCATTGATGCCAAATCCACTGGTGTTTTTCCAGTCGATGACGGCGCTGCCCGAAAAAATGTAGCCCAGAGAGTCGGGATACAGGGCGATAGGCAAATTGCGCCAATACACCAAATCTTTGCTCACCGCGTGCGCCCAGTGCATGGGCCCCCACACTTTATCCTCGGGGTAATGCTGATAAAACAAGTGGTATTCTCCCTGGTAGTAGACCATACCATTGGGGTCGTTCATCCACATTTGGGGTGGGGAGAAATGGAATTGGGGGCGATGGGGCTCGTGGTAGTGCGGGCTTTGGGCTTCCACTCTGAATCCAAGCAATAAGGTCATTAACAAAAACAAATGGGTGTGTAAACGATTATTCATCTGTGTATCATTTGAGTGGATTACAAAATAGGGGCAATTTGCCATTTTTGGTTGATGAGCTTTCCAAAATTCTGAAACTTTCGGAAAAATATTCAGGGAAATGCCCCGATTTTGTAATGCACTTAAGTCAAATGTTTAGATCAACCCAAATTACGTGGTGGTCGCTAGCTGCGTGAACTTTTTCGGTCAAGGTTTCATAAACCGGCCACTTTGGCCTGACTCCAGGGAAGGCTCCCATCCTAAACAACCCCGCTTTTTCAACAACCGAAAATAAAGCTGGGGACAGGAGTAAGTAATCAATTTTATTGGCATTGGTACCCGATCCAAACGTTCCTATTTGTGAAAAAGTACCAGGATCAAAGCGCGGATGTGTAGAAACATCTTTGAGGGAAGTTGCAAGGAGAGGTTTTAATGCGTTGCTATCAGGGGTGTCATTCAAATCCCCTAATACGATGATAAATTCATAGCCAGCATCGAGCAGTTGAGTGTAAATTGCTGCGGTACGTTCAGCTTGGGCCAATCTACGGTTTTGGCTTTGGGCGTTATTGCCACCAAATTTACTTTTGAAGTGATTGGGCAGCACCCAGAAGGTATGGCCCGAAGGTGT
Source organism: Chitinophagales bacterium (assembly GCA_013298445.1). Classification (GTDB taxonomy): domain Bacteria; phylum Bacteroidota; class Bacteroidia; order Chitinophagales; family Saprospiraceae; genus Haliscomenobacter. Next base: position 1,385 of record JAAFHQ010000115.1, read on the forward strand.
GAGCAATTGGTATTCTGGGCAGTCCCGGCTGAATATTTTGTTCCCTGATGCATCCATATCATAAATATGGCTCTGAATTGAGCCAATTTTGCACCCTCTCTTGGCCATGATTCCCACGTCAATCCCACGGTCATCATTACCGTCGATGACCATAATTTGCTCATACTTGGATTTGGGAACAGGGAGTTCAATGTTCACTGCGTTAAGAACTTCTTCTGCAAATTTTTCCAGGCCAATCCTGCTCTCCGCCTCCACTACTGCCAGAATATCAGCGTCTACGTCTCGGATGACACGACCTGTGTTCATGATTGAAATTTCGTTAACTGTTTCTATTTTCAGTTCAAGCCATCCCACCCAATCATCTCGGCGATTGGCTATGATTTCTATGGGTTTATCTCGTTTTCGCGTTAAAACGTTTTCGCGAATCTGCTTCAAGGTAACGAATTCGCCCGAATCTGACTTATCCAAACCCAGTTTTTTCAGGAGTTGAATCATTTTAGTTTTGTCCATATCGGAGTACATTGGTTTTTCAAACAATGCCGTTAACGCGGCCATTTGCTTCTGGATTTTGGCAGTTAGAGCATTGTCGTCTTGATTCAACACTTTAGCTCTTCTAAAGAGGTTTTCGACATTATATGTGGCTATTTTCATGATCGAAGGATTGGAGAAGTGAGTAAAATAAAAAAGCCATACGGTAAGGCACTTATTCTTTGGGTAATGCTATGATTTTTAGTCTTAGCATCTTCAGTGCGTTATTGAGTAAACCAAAAATGAAATTTACTTTGGGTAGTTCCGCCGTAGGAGCAACTGGTTGGACTGGTGCCGAATTAGGGAGCGGCGGTACAGTTACAATAGGTGGTGCCGGCATAGGTGCTGGTACTATTGGGTCGATTGCAGGTTTTGTTGATGGAACCATACTGGTATCAGGAACAACTTGTTGAATTGCCAATAAAAAAGCGTCCCATTTCTTTGGATCATCAACCATCATTTTGGGGCAATTCTTTTTGGTGATGTCCTTGTGTCGGTAAACCTGCTGGGAGGTCAGCCCGTGGTTATTCATCAGGTGCTGGGTTAATTCAATGGTCGACTGAAGTGTCTTGGAAAAATCGCCATCTGAATTGACACACATTTCGATGCCGATGAGGTAGTTGTTGGGAGAATCACCATGAGGTTGGGGCATACCCATAATTTTGAGCGCGGCAAAGGTATAGTTGCCCCATGGAGCTCCGACATGATAAGCCACCTCTGAATCAGGCACGCAGCGAATGATCGAATGATCATCTACAATGTAGTGCGCTGAGGCGAAGACGACACGTGGCTCCCCTTTGGCATTCAATTGTAACTGGCCGCGTGCATCTCTGAGGAAAATGCGGGGTTTGGTGTTAAAATAATTGCGATTAGCCAGAGCATGAGCACCTCGATTGGTATTGGCCGTCCAATGAATAACGATGCCTTTAATGGCTTTCAATTTTCGCCCTGGTCGGTTGTAATTATCCAGCAAAAGTTCTGAAATGGGTAACATGGCTTTAGGTGTTTAGAGGTGATTGTCCTGAGCATCATCTCTGTCCTCAAAAAAAACGAGGTGCTCCAGCTCAGTGTTGGCAAAAGTTTGTAATTCTGGTACTGCAAAAATTTGCTTGGATTCAACAACTTGTGCTACTGCTGCTTTCCCTCCTTTGAACTGAACAAGGATGTCCAGCAAATCGTGGAAAAACCTGGAACCCTGGCTTAGAAAGAACCCGGTAATCAGGGTTCCCAGGGCTAATTGGGCAATTTTCCAAAGCTTGGCCCATCCTTTAACAGTAGCAAAATGCTGCAAATAATTTCCCCAATCGCTTAAGGACTGGGCAGGTTTGGCGCTGATGATTTCAAAAAAATCGGCCTTGGTGAGCAACGCGACAATAATGCCCGACCAAATTGCCAATTTGAATATTTTGGCTTCACGCTCTTTTTCTGCTTCTCCATCCAGCTTTATACGCAGTTTGGCTCGATTCAGCTTCAGGTAGTTGGTCAATCGTTCTGCTACCAGGCTGAGGATAAACAGGGTGACGAGTACTTGGGTTAGGTGTTCCATGTTTGATTGGTTTTTTATAAAGTAATTTCCGGCCTTCCTTCGCTAGGATTTGCACCACCATGGATAATTCCTAAATGGTAATAAATGATCCGAAAGCCCCTTCCTTTCCTCAGTTCTTCAGGGATGCTATTATCAGTTAACGCCGTGTCATAATCTTCTCCAATGCTTCTGTTTGCTCGCATAGGACCAATAAATACATTGTTTGTAGATGAATTTAATAGGGGTAGAGCCTGATTAAACAAGTCTACAAAGGCATTTACATGGGCTATTTGATTCCTTGAGTAATTGAACCGATCCGCAAAATCGTGAGTTAACAACCAATTAACTACCAGAATATATGATTCCACTAAGGTATTCGTAAGTCTAATACCATTGTAATTTGTGATTACATTCATATACCCTTCATAAATGCGCGTAATATTGTACCACGAAACAATATGTCTTCGTTCCAGTGTTTCAATGACACCCCGGTTATTAAAGTCAATAGGTTGATGATGTTGCAATAATTCTGCAACTGTTGTTTGTTTTGACCAATTGGATTCCCTGAAATCTTGTAGTAACCATTGTTTAAGGTGATTATCCCAAGGTGGGCGTACTCTCTCATTTTCAACTGTAAATAGCTGTGTGCTTGGGTTGTACCTAACATTTGCCATAGCCTATTGATTTGTTGGTGAATATTTTAAGAATAAATTGCAAGCACTTCCAAATCCATTTCAGGAACCAGAATGGCTTTGAACAGGTTGTTGATTTCAGGCAAGGCGGTTGAGGTACATACGCTTCACAAAACCACCCTTCAAAACCCAGTCCAGCCAATTCAAAATGCTGCTGCTTCAGATCGACCAGTAAGCGAATTTTCTCACCCGGCTTGCCAGGCTCATACACATCAAGTAAGATTTGTTCGTCGCCCATTTCACGATAGGCCCAGGCCAGGCACATTTTTTGGCGAAAGGGATCCAGCGTACGGTCAGTTAAGGTCAGCGGCCAGGGGCCTTGCGTGTCGATCCGTTCTTTCAGTTTCAGCCATTCACCCCGGTTTTTATGGGCCAGCCAGGCTGCCCGGTTGAATGGAAAGTTGAGTTGAACCTCTACGGTTTCCACTTTAACTTCGCGGATGGCCTTGAGTTGTCGTTTGATGGATTGTTCAACCATTGAATCCGAAAGCCAGAGATCGGGTAGCAAGTACAGCATCGTTAACTGAAATAACGTATTGGTGGCTGATGCTTTCAGCGCGACAAGGTGATGTTGCCAAAGCTGTGCCTTTAAGTGAGCCGCAGCACTACCCCTGTACCATCTATTTTGCTTGGGGGTTTTCTTATGGTTGTAATGGTAATCCAGTACAGTAAAGATCATTCCATCTGGCAGATCCGAATAGTTGATGTATCCCAATTCGATCCAATTGATCAGCCAGTTTTGTACACCATAAACAGAAGCCGCCCCAGGACACAACCCATCCAATTGCTTTATTACAGCTGGCACCACATCTAGTACCACACAACGAATTTCCTCCCGCTCGGCAGCGGTGAGTTTCCACACCATTTTGAAAGGAAAAATTTTGTTTTCGGATTGGGTTGCCAAATGATCCATGGTGATTTTTTAAAACATTAAGAATTAGGCTTTTGCGTTTTATCGAGCAGCAACAGTAGTACTTTGGGTAGGCCCACCTCAACAAAGGTGTACACAACACCTTCCTTATTGAAAAGGGATTTACGAGGTGGGGCCAGAATTTCAAATGGTATTCCCTGTTCGGGAACAAGCATTTCCATTTTTTGAGGCTTCAATTCTGTCAAATTGCCTTTAGACCCTTTGAAGTATTGCATAAACCTCATAAGAAGATGCCCAACATTTTGGATGAAGACCAGAAAAATCTTTTTCATGTGGTTCACTACATTGAGGCTAAAAGACTTGGTGCTGTTCCATTGGGTTACTTTTAACCCGGTTGACTTTTTCAACTGCCTCATTGAGGTTTTGGAGCAATTTCAAACCTTCTTCTGATTGTTCCCGGTCGATGCTCAATTTCAAGCCACAGCTGTTGCAAAAAATGGCATCGTTCATGAGCAACATGGGGATGGTTACTGGTATCCGAAAATTACAATCCGGACAAGGCACCCCTGGTGTGGTGGATGGATTTGCAGGTTGCATGTTGTTGAATGTTTTTTTGGTGAATTATTTTGTTTTTTCGGGCAATGCTTTGATCGTATCCTCTGATACGCTAACATTTTGTTCCATGATGTGAAACAGTTTTCCAAGCCCGGCAGGGATATCGGCCTGTTCCAACCTCATTTTCACACGCATCTGGGCTTCGAGCGAATTGCGTTTTGAATTTTCACTGGAAGAACTGCCAAAGGTTCCTTTCATTTCCCGGATACCTTCTCCTCCCAGGTTTTTTAAAGTAAAAGGAGGCGGTATCCCCTGTTCACTGGATGTCTCGCCAGGGTTAGTATTTGAGGTAGTATTTTCATTAACTTTTACTTCATCGATGATCAAAATTGAAAAATCAATCTCTGCATCTTTTATCTGCAAGGCTGGAATCGGAATAAGTGAAAGCAAAGGGACTTCAATTTTAAACTGTCGAATATCTCCATTTGCCCCCTTTTTTTCGTGCAAAAAAGTCACCATTCGCAGTTTTCCAAAATGGGCTGGGTCATCCCGGGGCGTTTCGTCCCCGCTACGGTCAAACCCAATTCGTTCAATGAACTCAGCAGTAGCTAGGGCAGCCTGGGTTTCGGCATCAATCATTGCTTTGAGAGGAGCTCCCAGAAGTTGGTAAATGGATAAAGCTGAATTGCGTATCATGTTGAATGGTATGTTAAAAATGATTGATTACATATTGCATTAAATCCAGGTGTTTATTCTGGATTAAGGTGGCGCTGTGAGTGACCTTCGTGGTCAATTTTTGTCCATAAATAATTCCGAACCCTGGACTTGATTCTGATGGTAGAAATGATCGAAGGAGGCGCTTCCATAAGTTTGTCCAGCGTTACAGCGACATTGAGTTTGAGGTCCGCTTGCAGGTTTTCAATTTGTGAAATAGGATCCTCGAGTTCGCTGAGTTGCGCTTTTAAATTTATAGCTTTGAATACCTGTCCTTCCAGCACATTGAAGTCGGATTCGCTCAATTTTTCTGCGTTTTCGAATATTTTCCGAATCCAACTGTGCAAAATGCCCTCGATCTCCGAAAGTGTTGTGTCAATTTCCAGTTTGCCCTGTTGAATGATCCGATCACGATTTCTTTGCAAATACAGGACAAGGCTTTGTTTGACATAAATTCGATATTCAAACTGTCCCCAGCCGCTTTCTTGCGTAGGATCATTGGATTGAATCCGCCGTTTGGTTTCTTCGTCTAGTTGACTAAACAGGTTGCGGCTGTGATCATTGAGGGCATCAAAGAAATTTTCAGCCAGATCAAAGCTGAAACTATTAAAGAGTGGCGCGGAAGAAACCTCTCGTTCTTCATTCTGGCTGAGGTTGCTTTGGACGCCGTCCAAAACAAATTTCAGGTCAAATTCGACCTCGTCAATCTCAGTACGGGGAGTCGGAAACCGTCGCAACAATGGATCCTGTTCATAATAAGTGCTGATGTTCCTGGAGTACACGTCCGAGATCATTCTAGCCTGAGCTACATCCCGCAGCACAGACCCTAATATCTGATGAAGTTCGGCCATAATTTTTTTTATTGAAGATGAAAAAATCGAGGCAATCGATACCCAAAGCCTTGCTTTTGGGTATCGATTTACCTTAAAAACATAAGCATTACCCAGGCTTATTTGATGGCAAGCCATTTTGAATAAGCTTATTGCTTCTCGCCTGGTTTCTCAGATGGAGCGGACGTTGAAGTTGAAATTTGCTTTTCCAAATTGGACACCAATGCGTTCAACACCCTTGACATGCCAGCAGGCATATCATCTTGTACCGCATGAACATTAATGTCCATTGTGTATTCGACAGCGTACTTTGAGTTGCGGGTGGAGCTGGAATCTTTTTTACTGGACACAGACGCTTTGAACCCATAATTGGCAGTGAAAAATTTACCTGAAGCTTCCACGCTGGCATCAGCCTTAAGTTCCAATTTATCGGCTGAAGTCTCTTCCCCTGACTCGGTGAGACTTGCCTTGAAGTTGATGCTTACATCATCGATTCGAATAAAAGGGATAGGCACGACTGTCAAGAGCGGAACCTCAAGCGAAAGGGTCTCATCTTGTCCATTACTGCTTTTTCTATCCAGTTTAAAAGTGATCGTCTGAACTTTGTTGTCTTCGGTCAAGCCAACTTCTCTGATGAATTTCACTGTGGTCATTGCCGCCTGCCCTTGGGCCTCTATGGCCGCGCTTAAAGGTCCGCCGATTAAAGCTCCAAAGGGAATTGCGGCCAATCTGTTTTCTAATGCCATTTTAGTTAATTTTAGGATGCCTTGCAGGCATCTCTTCGGTGAAAAATAGTGTTGGCGAAATTCAATTGCAATTGATTTCAGTTGGTAATTCTTCCTCAAATTTCCGCATTGGTGCACCTGGTTTCAACCACATCTTGATGTGGTCAGGAAGCAAAATTGAAACTAGTGTTATCCAGTTGGGATGGAATTGAAATTTCGTCTCCAACTATTCTGTACGGTAAAAGGCTATTCTGCAATTAAGATGGGACCCAGGATCTGGGGATGAAGTAATTAAAATGAAGTAATTTACTTTCTTGGGTTCACGGAGCTCAAAGCTGAAGAGAAAATCGGTTAGGGTACTGGGCACCAGGAAGATGAAGACTAAAATTTAGTTTTGCAGGAAAATTTGGAAGGATTGCGGGAGGGCGAAGTAGACATTCACTGCCCTACGCCTCAGTTGCTAGAGGGTGTAATTCAAATTGTCGCTAGGCAGGGTTAAGCTGCAGATTTCCTGAAAATATTGGTGATGAGATCGAATTTCTGGCTGCGTAAAGCGACCCTAAGTTTGATCATTTTATCACAACCATCATCAGACCATCGTTGCCCACTTCGCTTCATTCTGACCTGTAGTAGGGTGCGGTGAGCTGATTCTATCGGGCCACTGCCAATCATTAGTCCTTTATTTCGGTACTCGTCATACTTCATTCGATACTCATTATTCTCCAGATAAGTCAGTAAATCATCTTTTTGTTCTGCGGGTAATTGATTCATTTTCAATATACTCTGCCGAATTTTGAGCTGACGACCTGCCAGTAAATGAGTTTTCATCTGCCCAAACCAATCTGGGGTGTCGGCCCAAGCAGCAACCTTGGCTAGTTTTTCACAGACATGGTAAAAGTCCAAAATATGCACTGCATCAGGGTACTGCGCAAGCAACCATAGCCCAATCCATAGTGCACCGTCGGTGATGAACACCTTTTGGCAAGGACTCTCAGGCGGCAACAGTCGTTCAAATTCTTTGGCAAAAAGCTTCCAATGTCCACGTTTAGCTACATATTCAGAAAGGGTAATGTCCCAACTATAATGCTTGTTGGCTTTGGGCTGACGAGGGACTCCTTTGAACACCCGCCCTACTTTGTGTAGTTCCTAAATCTCAAAGCAGCTTCAACACCCGCTCCGCCGCCTCCAACCCACTCACTACCGCCCCATCCATATATCCGGGAAAGGCAGCGGCAGTTTCGGTACCTGCAATGATAAAACGACCATCAAAATAACTGCTCCTAAAGACTGAATCTCCATTGTTTTGATGGGGCAAAATGTAGCCAGCATAAGGCTCAAAAGTATCCTGCTCCTGTTGCCAGACACAATCGTAGTAGGTACTGTACTGTAGCGCTTCATCGCCGAAATACTTCTGCAATTGCTGGAATACCAGCGCTTTTCTTTGTTCCTGCGTTGCCCCGTGCAAGGCCCCGCTCATGAAACCTTTGAGGGCAAAATGGGATGCCTCCACATTGGAATGGTCGTACAGTTCGCTGATGGGACCTACATTGCTGAATACCGAACCCGAGTATTTTTTCTCCCGCCAAAAAGCCCGGGGATAAGTGATGGCTACCTTGATGGATTCGCCCATCCAGGTATGGGTTTGTTGGGCTTTTTGCAGCAGGGATGCTGGCAAGGCTGGCTGGAAGGTAAGTTTTTCAACCAGCAACTTTGGCGGAATGGTAGACACCAGGATATCCGCTGTGAAGCTTTGATCCGCACTTTCCACACTAAAAATGCCATCCTGGTAAACTATTTTTTGGACGCGCTGCCCCAAGTGGAGTTGATCGGGGGTCAGATGACTTAGTAGTTTGTTGATCAAAACGCTGCTACCGCCCGCAATACGCAGGTTGGGAGCCTGTTCTGGCAAGAGAAATACCTGAGGCGGAGAGGTGGAAATGGGTTCATAAAAAGTGTAGCCTTGCAGGAATTGCTCAAAAACGGGCAGCTCCAATTCATTCAGCAAAGCAACTAATGTTTCGTGCTTTTCACCCAACCAGGTTGCGCCCATTTCTACGGGCGCTTCACCTGCGGGGTACAGGGTGTGGATGCGCCCACCCGGGCGCTCGCGAGCCTCAATGAGGGTGGCCGAAATGCCTGCTTTTTTGAGTTGATAAGCAAGGGTCAAGCCAGTCAATCCAGCTCCTAAGATCAATACATTTTTCATGGGGTGAAAATAGGTAATTATGGCGGGAGCTGGATTGGACTGGATTGTTTAAATTAGCCACCCAAACCGCTACATCATGAAAGTCATACCATTGCTTCTCCTATTCTTTTCAATAAACAGTATATCGGCTGTTGCTCAAAATATTTTTGACCAAAACAACCTCACTGCCTGGTGTATCGTCCCTTTCGACAAGTTAAAGCGCGGCCCGGAAGAGCGCATCGCCATGTTGGAAAAATTGGGCTTCAAGCAGTACGTATACGACTGGCGCAGCGAGCACATTCCTACTTTTGATCAGGAAATCAAATTGGCCAAACAACACAACATCGCCATGGAAGGCGTTTGGCTTTGGGTCAACAGCCAGGTGGACAAAACCGGACAATTGAGCGCCGACAACCAAAAAGTGATCGACATTGTGGCCAACAACAAACTCAAAACCACCTTTTGGCTGGGTTTTGACAATGGTTTTTTTGAAGGATTGACGCACCATGAAAGGGTGGCCAAAGGTGCCGCATTTTTAAAATACCTGCATTCCATCCTGACTCCTCTACAGTGCAAAATTGCCTTGTACAACCACGGTGGCTGGTTTGGCGAACCAGAAAACGAAATTGAAATAATTAAAAAAGCTGGCCTGAAAGGTGTGGGCATTGTGTACAGTTTTCACCATGGCCATCACCAAATCAACCGCTTTCACAGTATGTTGAAAAATATGCTGCCTTATTTGGTGGCCATCAATCTGGATGGTATGGATTTGAGCAAAGGCCAAATTCTTCCGATTGGCGGTGGGAAAAGTGAAAAAGAAATGATTCAATTGATTCGGGAAAGTGGTTTTAAAGGGCGGATCGGGGTGTTGGGGCACCGGGATGATGAAGATGTGGAAGTGGTGCTGCGGGGAAATTTGGAGGGCTTGCGGGGAATTTTGAAGTAGAGACGCACGGCCGTGCGTCTTTACAAGATATGTTAACGTGAGTTTTGAATTTATTAATTTTTTTACCGCAGAGTTTCGCAGAGTAAACGCAGAGTTTCGCAGAGGTTTATTAGTTTTTTGGAGTTTTGCCACCTCTGGTGGATGGAGGTCGAGTACGATTAAAATTTGATT
>JAAFHQ010000119.1 GCA_013298445.1 Chitinophagales bacterium
TACTGGCTTTGAGGTAGTTTTGAAGTTGTCGGATGTGCTCGGGATGGATTGTTTCGACGGCCCTTAGTTCAAAAAAACCATGCTATCCACTATTGTACAATATTTCCAGATTTGTCAATTTTTAACCATTTTCCACTTTGGCTCACCTCAGCCACCCCTTTGTTAAAAGGTCGAAAGTCGTCATAGGTTGGCTTTAGTAACATATTTCCCCCAGAATCAATCAATCCCCATTTTCGCCCCAATTTAACCCAAGCTACTCCCTCGGAAAAATTTTCGACTCCATCAAATTGGGGCTCAAAGAGGTACCTCCCCTCTTTGGTGACATAGCCCCACTTGCCATTTTTTTGAATTGGGGCGATGCCTTCGACAAAGTAGTTGGAGACTGCATCAAATTGGGGCTCAAGTAGGAACCTCCCTTCTTTGGTGACATAGCCCCACTTACCATTTTTTTGGATTGGGGCGATGCCATCGACAAAATTGGAGGCGTTATCAAATTGGGGTTCAAAAATATACCTATTGTTTTGATCTACTACTCCCCATTTGTTATTGCCCTGCACCCACGATAATTTTCCATTACCAGCCTGCTGCTGCTGCCGCGTATCAATACCCTGCTGCTCCAATGGCACCATTTTTACATCCGGTAATTTTCCATTTCTCCCCTTCAATTCAGCTTGGTTAAAACTCTCCTCGTAGGTCTGATAACCCTGTGCTTTGACACTGAGAATGAAGTTAGTTTCTGCTCTAGACAAGGTTTGGTTAATAGAGATTCTGCTTCCTTGTCCCCGAAGTGTTGGAATATCGCGGACACCCCATTCCCAACTTACATTTGCTTCTGCGCGAAGTGCTTCCCCCGTTACCGCATCCACTATCCGACCGCTTAACTTGACTACTTGTTCTCTGGGTGCTTCAGTCGGTGTCCCCCAGGTTTTAGAGTAAGCAATAGTCTTTTTAGCCACCACTGTTGCTCGTGGGTTAGGATTGATGCGGATCAATTCTGCGCGCAAACTATCCGTGCGGCGGGTATTGCCGGGCCCGCGCAAGGTAGTCTGGAGTAAACCACTGTATAAATTTTCTACATTGCTCACCTTTATTTCAAGGATGTTGAGGTGGCTTGCCGCACCACCCGACGCATTTTGGTTGGCTGAAGCAGGTTTGCGCTCTATGGCCCTCACCCGCAACCTCAATTGATCGTTGCTCCGAGGATTGACATAGCACCTGACTTGCACTTCGAGGTATCCCCCTGGTATGTCTTTCAAAGATTTAATTTCCAGAATACTTGAACGTTCTTGACCGAGTAAAGTAGCGAGATTGGGGCGTACCTGGATCGTGTCATAAAATTTTGGTAAAAGCTGTAAATCCTGATTAACACCTTCGGCAAGACTGGGGTCGTTGGTGGTGTTGGTGAGGAAATAAATAACCCCTTTAGCGTGTTGACTGGCGGCATGTAATTGATTAAAGGCAGCTAAATCTCTGGAGTTGATCCCTTTTTTGGAGAAAAATGCCGTCGCCATGGAATCATGTTGCTGGAATGCGATTAGCGCCAACTCAGATTCCGAAGAAGGGCCGCCCTTCGGCATCGCTCTGTAATTGGCTACTCCAATATTGTAGTTCAAACGTACCAGGTTCAAAGCAGCAGGCGCGTAATTTGGATTTTCATTCAGCGCTTTTTCAAGTAAGCTTCTTACCTCAGTAGCCTCCGTATAAGTCCTGGGAAAAATATCCTTATCCGCCATTCGTTTCAATTCGTCCGCCGCTTTTTCCTGATACAATTGCACCGCCTGGTTGTTCAGCATCGCAGCCTGATCATCATCCACCAACTCTTCCTTGATGATGGGGTTCGTACGCAGATTTACCGTAGGCACATCAGTTGGTTTATTCGGATCAGCGCCATAAGCCCAGCGATAGAGTGTATCTGTACGATTCAGTTGCGTCATGGTGAATGACAGGGCCAAGCTTGCTAGCGCACAAGCAATCATCTGCCAAAATTCTCGATTGACGGTTTTGGGGTTGACAGTCTTTTCAACTACGGGCGTTTCCTGCTGCGCCACTTCGCCATTTTCCTCCAAAAAGCGCCGCAGCGTTGGCTCATCAGCGGGCAGAGTGGGGCTAGGGCGATTAAAATTGCCCATGTTGCTCTGCTGCGCTATGTTTTCCTGTACAAAATTGCTTTCGAAAGTTTCTTCAGCTTGAGCAGTTTGTTCCGTGAATCCCCCCTTGGTCATCGGTCGGGAGCGTCGTTTGGGGGCCAATTTCTGTGCCGCTATTCCCCCCATCTCTTCAATGTGCAGGCGATTGAACCAGCCTTGATCGAGCAACAATTTTACTTGCGCTTGTGGCTCGCTGCTGTAAGGGTCTAGCGCAAAACGTTGTACCGCCAAATTGCTTTGTAAGGCCCGATGGGCAAAGCCAGGTGTCGCTTCGGCGAGAGCCGCCTCCAACTCTGTGGCAATGGCTTCACGTGCAATCTTGCTGTCCCATTCATCCAGTTCTGCCAGCATTTCCTTGCGCAGGCGGGGATTGATTTTGCCCTCCTGCAAACTTGGAATCCGGGCCATTATCAGCAGGTTATCGGCGTTCAAGGGAATGTCCAGCGCCGCGCCAATGGTCAGCGTGATCTCCCAGGTGGGGGTAGGGTAGAGGGCCAGGGCACAAAACCAGCGGTACAAATCTGAACCATACCCCAGGTACTCCGCATGATCATCGACGCTACGCCAGCGCCGATTGATGTCGGGCTCGGTACGGGAATTGGCCAGCTTTTCTCGCCAAGCCGCAAACGTGCTGGGCAAATCTTCGGGTGCCATGCCGTTGTCAATGAAGTTGGCCGCAGCCATTTGCCCCTCCAGGTCGGCAGGGAAAACGGGTAAGAGGTTGTGGATATTGGCTTCGCGGAAATCCCAACTTTGGGGTGGGCGCGGTGTAAGCAAGAGCCTTTGCTTCCAACGTTGAAAATCGGCAAGAACTTCTGGGCGCAGTGCTTTGTCGGTTTGGCCGTAAGGATCAAGTAGAGCATGGGCATCGCCAAACACCACTAAACGGTGCTCTGGGCACAAACGACTGATTTGTTCCAATGTAATGCCCTGGGGATATTGGGTGTTCCAAAAATGGAAAAACTCGCTGCGGTAATAAAACACCTCGGCGTGTACGTCCTGATCGTGTAGCACCTTAACCAAGTGCCGCAACAAACGCCCCTGGTGACTGCTCTCGTTTTGTTCATCCACCAAAAACAGGTAGTCAGCAGGTTTGGTGGTGTTGCGGAACTGCAGGCGGGGAAAACCACCTCCGGCAATGGTTACATCCACGGTTTTGGGCACATCCACCTCCTGGCGCATCCCCTCCTGGCGGCGACGGAGGGCATCGGCAAGGCGGAATTGGCCGGTCAAATTGCGGATCAGGCCATTCAAGGGACGATACGGGATGTCATACGGTGGCCGATCCGCTCCTCGTACGGGCAACCCTTGTGGTTGCCCATTATCCGCACGCGGCACCACTGCCCGTTGCGTTCTCGCCCAGCGAAAAATAAAATAAAACGCAGCTCCCCCCAACAAAAAGACCAAAGCCCAAGGCAGCCACCCAAAAGTAGCTCGCGTCTTTATTGGTTCGTATTGCAAATCGTACCAAGGCAAATCGACCTGAGCCACGTCCACCCGCATGGTAGCGGAGGTACTGCTGGTGCAAAACCCGGGCTCATCGGATCGGGTCACTTGGAGTGCTACATTGTAGGTGCCTGCTTCCTGGTAGCTGTGGGTAGGGGAAGTTTCGGTACTCGTTTGTTTGTCCCCAAAGTCCCAGTGGTATTGTAAATCTGGCGTTTCATCCTCGATGTTGGCCCTGAATGTAAAAGACTGACCCCGGCGCAAATTGTCGGGAAAATCCAGGGGCTTTAATCGCGGCAGATGGTAGCAATTGATGGTCAAATCTCCTTGGGTACTAATGGTGGTATTGCGGCGTTTGTCGTAAACGCTCACAGCGACCAGTTTCTCAGGATTCCCTTGTAAGGTTTTAAAAGGTACTTGCCAACTGGTAACCCCTTTTTTTACGGCTTCCGTTTTACCACTTTTTTTATCCAATAAACGCCAGCTGGTTTTTGAATCGACGATATTAAGGTTGCGGGTAGTTAGGGTAAAAGTGGCCGTATCGCCGACGCGGACAGTGTAGGGGGAAGTAGTGATGGCAATGGAAGTCCCTTTTGGCGGCTTGGGTAAATTTTGGCTGATCCAGTAAGTCAAACCTATGGCACCGAGCAAAGTAGGTAAAGTCCACCAATATTTGCGCAGCCAATTGCGCAATTTTTTCAACCAAATCCCACTGGCTTCAACCTTTTCTGCATCAGTAGCAGAGACTAGTAATTCTGCGTAGTATTGGTCAAAAATGGCGTAAAAGCGTTCCTGTTCGGCTTTGCTGTGAGCAATAATTGGCGCGAGTAAGAATTTTAATTTTGCTGGCTCTCGCCAATGCGCACTGGCTGGACCGCTGATGACTTGCAACAAACGGACTCGTTCGTTCGGGCTGAGTTGGAAGCCCGCGAGTTCCAGGCGTGTGAGTAGGCCTGCTAAGGGTAGATCAATATGTGGGATTTCGGTGTCGATGCTGTTGCTTGTTGTTGAATAAACATGGTTTTGGAGCTTTCAAATTTAAGTAAATATTGAGACAACACAAGATTTATTGAGCAGTGGGGTAATGGTGATAATTTTGTTGCAATTAAAACCATTGATATTGAGGCCATTTTTTTCCATAATTTACGAAGCCCGCCCCGTCATTCCGCTCAAATCAGCCCACCAGGGGCAAAGTGACAAAAATCATTAGAAATACAGGTTTTACAAGGCTTTTCATCCAAAGCGGTGTTGAACAGCTGAAAAACAAAATGCCTATTTTTTCCAGCATCCATTTTTTTATTCCTTTTTCTCCCAGTCGGTTTATTCTGCTAAAACTTCATAATTTTGCTGACCATTTTGTGAAATTTTTAAAATCCTCAAAAATTGGCTGGTAAAACCTTATTCGATAAGATCTGGGACGCCCACGTTGTTGAACAGATCGAAGATGGCCCAAGTGTGGTGTACATCGACCAACACTTGATCCATGAAGTGACCAGTCCGCAAGCTTTTGCCGGACTAGATGCGCGCGGACTCAAAGTGCTCCGCACCAACCGTACCGTGGCAACTCCTGACCACAACGTGCCTACCATTGATCAGGACAAGCCAATTCGCGATGACCTTTCCCGTTTTCAGGTGGACAAGCTGACTGAAAACTGTGAAAGACATGGAGTTACCCTCTATGGCCTCAATCACCCCTACCAAGGGATCGTGCACGTAGTTGGCCCTCAACTGGGCATTACCCAACCCGGGATGACCATTGTGTGCGGCGACAGCCATACCTCAACCCACGGCGCTTTTGGCAGCGTGGCTTTTGGGATCGGAACCTCCGAAGTTGAGATGGTGTTGGCTACCCAATGTCTGATGCAAAGCAAAGCCAAGCGCATGCGCATCACTGTAGATGGTGAGCTGGGGCCTGGTGTTGGTGCCAAGGACATTATCCTGTACATCATTGCCCAAATCACTGCCAGCGGTGGCACTGGGTATTTTGTAGAATACGCAGGTTCGGCTTTCCGCAACCTGACGATGGAAGGCCGCATGACCGTTTGCAACATGAGCATCGAGATGGGTGCCCGTGGCGGTTTGATTGCGCCCGACGAAACCACTTTTGAATACATTCGAGGCCGCGAATTCGCCCCTAAAGGCGCAGACTTCGACGCCGCTGTAGCCAAATGGCGCGAGCTGTATACTGATGCAGATGCCGTATTTGATGCTGAACTGCACTTCGACGCCGCGGACATTGAACCGATGATTACCTACGGGACCAACCCGGGTATGGGTGTTAAGGTTACTGGCAATGTACCCAACTTGAGCGATATTGAAGAGTCCGGTCGCACCAGCTTTTCCAAGTCACTTGAATACATGGGACTTGTACCAGGCGAATTGCTTTTGGGCAAACAAGTTGACTATGTGTTCGTCGGCAGTTGTACCAATGGTCGGATCGAGGATCTGCGCGCTGTTGCTCAATTTGTAAAGGGCAAGAAAAAAGCGGACAACATCACGGCCTGGATCGTACCCGGTTCCAAGCAGGTAGAAAAACAGGCTCAGGAAGAAGGGCTCGTGGCCATTTTGGAAGAGGCTGGCTTTATGCTGCGTCAACCGGGCTGTTCGGCTTGTTTGGCGATGAACGAAGACAAAATCCCCAAAGGCAAGTACGCTGTTTCGACCTCCAATCGCAACTTTGAAGGTCGCCAGGGCCCTGGTGCCCGCACCATGCTGGCTAGCCCAATAACTGCCGCTGCCGTGGCGGTAACTGGAAAAATTGTTGATCCACGCGATCTGTAGAGGCAACCCTTGCGGTTGCCTTCAACAGGGGCAACCGCAAGGGTTGCCCCTACGGGGTGCGTTTCATTTTATAAATCGTCATTTATGGCACGCGAAAAATTCCAAAAGGTACACTCTTCAGCGGTACCAGTACATATAGAAAACGTGGACACCGACCAAATCATCCCGGCGCGCTTTTTGAAGGCGACCACTCGTGATGGTTTTGGCGAAAACCTGTTCCGCGATTGGCGTTACGATGGCAACAACCAGCCCATCGCCGATTTTGCCCTCAACAATCCCATTTACAGTGGGGACATTTTAGTGAGTGGTAAAAACTTTGGTTGTGGTTCCAGCCGGGAGCATGCTGCCTGGGCCATCACCGATTATGGCTTCAAGGTGGTCGTTAGCAGCTTTTTTGCTGACATCTTCAAAAACAACGCACTGAATAACGGCCTCTTGCCTGTTCAGGTAAGTGACGCATTCCTGGCACAAATTTTTGAGGCCATCGAAGCGGATTCAAAGGCAACTTTTACGGTTGACTTGGAAGCACAAACCTTTACCATCGACGCTACTGGTGCGTCAGCCTCCTTTGAGATCAATTCTTACAAAAAAGAATGCATGCTGAACGGGTATGATGACATCGATTACCTGTTGAGTTTGAAAGATAAGATCGAGGAATTCGAGAAAAAGAGAGCGTAATTAATCAGTGAAAAGTGAAAAGTGAAAAGTGAAAAGCAAATGCAGTATCACTTTTCACTTTTCACTTTTCGCTTTTCACTTATAAAATGGGACGGAAGATCGAAATCATGGACACCACCCTCCGGGATGGTGAACAAACCTCCGGCGTATCGTTTACCGATCAGGAGAAGCTCAAAATAGCTCGATTGTTGTTGGAGGAGCTCAAGGTCGACCGCATTGAAATTGCTTCTGCCCACGTATCGGAGGGAGAGTTCACGGCGGTCAAGAAGATCATGGATTGGGCCAAAGAAAAAGGTTACATCGATCGAATTGAAATCCTGGGCTTTGTGGATGGAGATCGTTCCCTCAACTGGATGCGGGATTCCGGTGCCAAAGTGCTGAATTTGTTGACCAAAGGCTCGGAACGCCATTGTACCCAACAATTGCGCAAAACCAAGGAAGAACACCTCAGCGACATCCTGGATGTACTGGCCCGCGCCGAAAAAATCGGCATTCGTTCCAACGTTTACCTCGAAGACTGGTCCAACGGGATGCGCACCTCGCCCGAGTATGTGTATTACCTGCTGACGGGTTTGAGCAAAGCCCCCGTGCACCGCATCTTGTTGCCCGACACCCTGGGCATCCTCAATCCGGATGAATCTTTTGCTTTTTGCAGCGACGTTATTCAGCGTTTCCCAAGCCTAAGCTTTGATTTTCACGCCCACAACGACTACGATTTGGCTACGGCCAACGTTATGGCTGCTGTAAAAGCGGGGGTTGCAGGTGTGCACGTAACGCTCAATGGCCTGGGTGAACGAGCGGGTAATGTTTCCTTGTCCAGTGTAGTGGGGGTGTTGAAAGACCATTTGCACTGTGAGATTTCTATAGATGAAAAGAAATTGTACTCCGTAAGTAAGCTCGTTGAGTCTTATTCAGGGGTACGTATTCCTACCAATAAGCCCATTGTGGGCGAGTTTGTGTTTACCCAAACCAGCGGCATCCATGCCGACGGTGACCAGAAAGGCAACCTCTACCACAACGACCTCAATCCTGAGCGGTTCAACCGCAAGCACTCCTACGCCTTGGGCAAAATGGCGGGCAAGTCCAGCATTCGCAAGAACCTGGAAGAACTCGGCATCGAACTCGATCAGGAGTCCATGCGCCTGGTCACCAAAGCGGTGAACGAATTGGGCGACCGCAAAGAGGTGGTAACCCAGGAGGATTTGCCGTACATCATCGCCGATGTATTGGAAAAACAAACCCTGGAGCAACGGGTGCGCATCAAGAACTATGCACTTTCGGTGGCCGCAGGCCTGCGTTCGGTAGCTACTTTGAGCATCGAAATTGATGGCAAAACCTATGAGCGCACCGCTGATGGCGATGGCCAGTACGATGCCTTCATGAGTGCGCTGCGCCAGATTTATCAAAGTTTGGGCAAAAACCTACCCCGTTTGATCGACTACGTGGTAACCATCCCACCCGGGGGAAAAACGGATGCGCTTTGCCATACCGCAATTACCTGGCAGCAGAATGAAGGGCGGCCGTTCAAAACCAGTGGTTTGGACTCAGATCAGGCCATTGCTGCCATCAAGGCAACAATCAAAATGTTGAATCTTATCGAAAACCAATAATCAATGAAATTCACTATCGCAAAACTTCCTGGCGACGGCATTGGTCCGGAAGTGGTGGCTCAGGCCGTAAAAGTACTGGAAGCCGTTGGCACTAAGTTTGGGCATGAATTTGATTTTCAATTTGGCATCACCGGAGCCCATGCCATCGATGAAGTTGGGGAGCCTTACCCTGAAGCAACTCACCAGATTTGTATGAACTCCGATGCGGTACTTTTTGGTGCCATCGGTGACCCTAAATACGACAATGACCCTAAAGCGAAGGTACGTCCTGAACAAGGTTTGTTGGCCATGCGTAAAAAACTGGGCTTATATGCCAATATTCGCCCGATCAATACTTTTCAATCCCTGATTCACAAATCGCCGCTGCGCCCCGATCTGGTAGAAGGTGCTGATTTTGTGGTAATCCGCGAATTGACCGGTGGCATCTACTTTGGTGAGCCACGCGGCCGCAGCGAAAATGGCGAAAAAGCCTACGATACCTGCGTCTACAGCAAAGAAGAAGTGACCCGGATCACCAAATTGGGTTTTGAGTACGCCCGCTTGCGCAACAAACGGATGACCGTAGTAGACAAAGCCAACGTACTGGCGACTTCTCGCCTCTGGAGAGAAACCGTACAAGGTATGGTGGCTGATTATCCAGATGTAGAGGTGGATTACATGTTCGTGGACAATGCGGCGATGCAAATCATCCAGTGGCCCAAGAAGTTTGACGTGATGCTCACCGAAAACATGTTTGGAGATATCCTTTCTGACGAAGCGAGTGTCATCACAGGTTCATTGGGCTTGTTGCCTTCGGCATCTGTGGGTATCCATACCTCAGTGTTCGAGCCAATCCATGGTTCTTACCCTCAGGCGGCTGGAAAAGACATTGCCAACCCAATCGGTACGGTACTTTCTGCTGCTTTGATGTTGGAGCTGGGCCTCAAATTGCCTGCCGAAGCCAAAGCTGTACGGGATGCGGTAGATGCTTCACTGGCGGCAGATGCCGTTACGGAAGATATTGCAACGGATAAGTCCAAAGCCTTCAAAACTTCTCAGGTAGGAGATTGGTTGGCGGAGTAAAAGTCGCATTTATCTGCCGATTTGCAATTTTTCCTGACCAATTCCAGATTTTAGCGGATAAAAAAATTGATTTTGCGCATTTCAAATGAACAAGTATCCGCTATTTGTACTGCAGCCGCCCAGGTATTGCAGGAATCTCGCTTTGCTGATCAAGCCATCGAGCGGCAATTAAAGGAGCATCAACATTGGACCATTGCTGAGCAAGGTTTTGCAGCCGAGCAGATTTATGCACTAATCCGTTATTACCGCCTCCTTTGTGTAGTCAGTGGAAAAACTCCGCTTACCATTGAAGATTGGGAGTATTTACTCGGCGCTTCTCTGATTTTACAAAAACATCCCGCCGGAGCCCAATTCCAATTCCTTTCCAAAGAGCAAATCCTCACTGCCTACCTTAATATAAGTGAACAACGCGCCTTGCGGGAATCTATCCCCGATTGGTTGGATGTACTGGGACAAACCGAACTGGGCGACAAATGGGCTGCAACCATCCATGCCCTTAATGAATTGCCCCATTTGGTATTGCGAGTCAATCGACTTAAGACGGACGCTGCGACTCTATTAAAAGACTTAGCCAAGTACCAAATCTATGGCCGGGTCATCCAGGATGATGCTGTTCTGATCGAACAAAGAGGCAAAATGTTCAGCACCCCGGCCTTTCGCAATGGTTGGTTCGAACTCCAGGATTTCTCCTCCCAGCAGGTAGCTCCCTTTTTGGAAGCCCAACCGGGCATGCGCGTCATCGATGCCTGTGCAGGCAATGGGGGCAAAACCCTACACCTCGCAGCTCTGATGCAAAACAAAGGCCGAATCATTGCATTGGATACCGATGCCAAAAAACTGGAACAACTCCGTCTGCGCGCTCGCCGGGCAGGGGTAAGCATCATCGAAACGCGGCAGATCGAATCCAGTAAAACCATCAAACGCCTGGCGCAATCGGCAGATCGGGTGCTCTTGGATGTGCCTTGTACTGGGTTGGGCGTATTGCGTCGCAACCCCGATACCCGCTGGCGATTGTCGCCCGAACACCTTAATACTATATATGGTGTACAAAGAGACATTTTGGAGCGTTATGGCAAACTGTGTAAACCGGACGGCAAAATGGTTTACGCTACCTGTAGCATCTTACCCTCCGAAAACCAGCAGCAGGTAGATAGCTACATTAATAAGATAGGGGAGAAGTATACCCTGGAAGCCAGCCGCAGCATCTTCCCCCAAGACGAAGGTTTTGATGGATTTTATATGGCACGTCTGCTTAGCCATTGATACGCCCCCTCTTTATGGGGTTGACAAAAATGA
>JAAFHQ010000116.1 GCA_013298445.1 Chitinophagales bacterium
CGATCGGGTAATCAATTCGATATCCGCCGCAACTTCAAATTTGATAAAAATGGGCCCCAAAGTTTAATGGACCGCTGGGGCTATCTGGATGGCCTGGCTGGTAAAGTCAAACCAGCTCAACCCATTGTGGTATTCCAAGCCAACACCGCAACAGAGACTGCAGAACTGGCCAAGCCATTTGTAGGCATTACAAACACTGGGAAACCAGTTGAACATTTGTTCCCCATCAAAAGAACCGGGGCAAGTACGAAGCCTGTAAAAAAAGCGGTTACTGCATTTCTCGACGCCCTCAGTCCAGCACAAAGAGCAAAATGTACCTTCCCCATTGAATCAAATGAATGGCGCCGCTGGCACAACATCGAATTTTACCAAAGAACGGGTATTGGCTTAGAAGAATTGAATGCCCAGCAGAAAGAACTGGCTTTTGGCATTTTGAAAGAAAGCCTCAGCACCAAAGGGCTACAAAAGTCGAGGTCAATCATGAAAATGGAGGCCCATTTGGCCACTTTACGGCCCGACAACAATTTATTGGGTGGCGAAAAGTATTGGTTTACGTTTATGGGTACACCCTCGGCTAAGGAGCCTTGGGGCTGGCAAATCGACGGACATCACTTGGTCATCAACTACTTTGTTTTGGGAAGCCAAGTCGTGATGACGCCTACGTTTATGGGTTCAGAACCCACTTATGCCCAATCAGAGCCCAACAAAGGGCTGCGGACGTATGAATCCGAAGAGCGCAAGGGTTTGAATTTTTACCAATTACTTAATACGGAGCAAAAATCCAAAGCCAGACTCTGGGATAAAAAAGAGATGGATTTCAACCGGACCGAAGCCTTTCGAGACAATGAAATCATTCCCTTTACTGGTATCTCCGCGCAAGATCTAACAGCAGCGCAACAAGAAGACTTGCTCAATTTGATCGCTGAATATGTTGGCGACATGAGGGATGAGCACGCTAAAATTAAAATGGAAGAAGTCCGCCTGCACTTAAAGGAGACTTATTTCACCTGGGTGCAAGGCGAAAAAATGGAGGACCCATTTTATTACCGCATCCACAGTCCGGTTATCCTGATTGAATTTGACCACCAAACTCCGGTCGCCATCTGGGATCGATCCAAACCCCGACCTGGCCCGGTTAAAACGCATATTCATACGGTGGTGCGTACGCCGAATGGCAATGATTACGGGAAAGATTTATTGCGGGAGCATTTGGAGGAGAAGCATAGGGAGTAGTAAATAATTAAAATCACATATTAACCATGACTAATGTTGACCTTGAAGGGTAAAGCATTTTTTAGAAAAACATGCGTCTTCCTAAGGTTTCTTTTTTCATACAATGGCAATGAATTACAAACATAAAAAAATATTGAATCTGAAAATTTTATGAAACCAGTAATCTCAATGAACGGATAGTTTGCGGTTTTAATAACTCTTATTTTTGCATCTTGACCAAATTTACATTCTGCATCATAAAATTCAACTTTGTCAATCTTTTGATTGTAAATATTTAATATGTTTTTTTCTTGGATTCTGCTCAACTCCTCAATTGAAAAATTAGGATCATCAGATTTCCAAAAATTAACGTAGGCAAATTCTCCCGATGCTAAGGCTTCTTCAAAAGTCAATCCTCTTTTGTAAAGATGGCACACCGCAGGTATGTCCCTTTTTTTGCCATCTACAATCCAACCAAATGGAGCTAAAATTAGCGCCATGTTATCCCCGGCATAAGGCATTGCGCTTTCGGCGTGCATATAATCATACAATTCGTTAAGACTAAAAATATCCAGCTCTATTCCTTTTGGGTTATTAAAAGCTCTATGAATAGCACTTTTTGTATATCCAAGATCAGAAATTATGATCCCATAATCAGCACCAATATCATCAATCATGGAGATAAATGATTCAACAGTTTTGATATTTATCTTTTTGTTGTAATGTTTGCAGTCTACAACAATAGTGGAATCTCCTGCTTTAGTATTATTCTTTATAAAAATGTCTATTTGCCTTGATCTGTTAGAGTATCTCCCTTTTATCTTGTGGTTTTTAGTTATGTAATCATGCCTATGTTGAGTACTTAACATTTCAAAAACCTGATCTTCATAATCTTTCCAATCCATTTTATTTTTTTGACCTTAAAAAGCAGGCACCTTTTCGACCAATTCACTCACCTTAGAAACCTCCACACCCTTTATCCAAAGTTCGTACTCACTTAAATCAATTTCATCGTTCCAAATTACGCCATACCCACCATTAGCGATGTGAGCTTTATTAAACAGTTGTTCATCTTGCAATACCTTGAAAGGCTCTGATTGTAAGCGTTCAGCGAGAGAGTATACTTTGATATCACCTGTGTCGAAAATGACAAAAAGGCGATAATTAGCAAGCGGTTCGAGATATTTAATACGCGGATAACTTTCCATGGCGAATGCTTTAATCGATGTTTTGAATGTCCTGGGTATCCCACATATCCTTTAACTTGGACTGGCGAGATTTTGCCCATTTTTTTACTTCCTTTTGGTCTTTTGAGCCAAGATCACCCTTGAACATTTCCAGGTCATTTATGTCAAATAAACCTTCACGTTCGTTATTACTAGCATGAAAATGTGGTGGAGGGTGATCCCCAAAGAACATTCTTAGAATGATTCCTTTGATTTTCCCAATAACTGGCATCTCTATGAAGGTTTAGATCAAGATAAAATTAATAACCTGAATATACAAATTTAACTCAAATCAAGTCACAAGGCAAGCTAAACACCAAATTCTGGATTATAAACTTGTGCGCTCACTGCCTCGGGCAAGCGAAAGACCTGCCCCTACGCCATCGCCTGCAACTCCACCAACTTCCGGTACTCCCCATTTTTCTCCAACAATTCCGCATGGCTCCCCCGTTCCACAATCTGGCCAGCGCGCATCACGATGATTTCGTCGGCGTGCTGCACGGTGGATAAGCGGTGGGCAATAACCATACTGGTGCGGTCTTTCATCAGGTTCAGCAGGGCTTCCTGGACCAGTTTTTCCGATTCTGAGTCGAGGGCGGAGGTGGCCTCGTCGAGGATGAGGATAGGCGGGTTTTTGAGCACCGCCCGGGCGATGGTCAGGCGTTGGCGTTGGCCGCCGCTGAGTTTGCTGCCGCGGTCGCCGATGTTGGTTTGGTAGCCGTTTTCGGTGGCGAGGATGAAATTGTGGGCGTTGGCGATTTTGGCGGCGCGTTCTACATCTTCAGGAGTGATGTTTTCCATGCCGAACACGATGTTGTTGTAAATCGTGTCGTTGAACAGGATGGCTTCCTGGGAAACGATGCCCAATTGCTGGCGCAAATCGCGGAGGGAAAGGTCCTTGATGTTGATGCCATCGATAAAAATACCGCCCTCGCTCACATCGTAAAAGCGGGGCAACAAGTCGGCCATGGTGGATTTGCCTGCACCGGAAGCACCAACCAGAGCAATGAGTTTCCCTTTGTGGATATTGAGGTTGATGTTTTTCAGCACCGGTTCGTCGCCCCGGTAGTTGAAACTGACGTTGCGGTATTCGATGGATTTTTCAAACTGCGTAAAAGCTTGGGCATCGGCCTTCTCCTCAACAACAATGGGCGCGTGGAGAATGTGTTCCACCCTCTGCATGGCCGCAATACCTCTTTGCACGTCGTACAAGCCCCGGGAAAAAGCTTTGGCCGGATTCAACACACTAAAAAAGGCATACAAAAAGGAGATAAAGGTACTGGCTTCGATGCTCCCTTTAAATACCATCCGCGCGCCAAACCACAGCAATACCGACACAACGGCAATGCCCAAAAATTCGGACAAAGGAGAAGCCAAATCCCGCCGCCACAACATGCGGGTCTGCATGCGGCGGTAGTCGTTGTTTTCGCGGTTGAATTTGTTTTCCTGGTATTTTTCGGCATTGAACCCCTTGATGATGCGCAAGCCAGAGATGGCTTCCTCGACGATGGACACAATGCTGCCCAAGCGCTCCTGTACCTTGGAAGAACTTTTGCGTAGCGTCCGGCCTATCCCTCCAATGATCACTGCCGAAAACAGCATGAGCACAAACACAAAACCCGTCAAAGTTGGACTTACATAAAGCATAAAAATCAAACTCAGCACGATGATGATGGGCTCGCGGAAAAGGGATTCCAGGGCATTGAGGATGCTCCATTCAATTTCCTGCACATCGGCGGTGATGCGCGACATAAGGTCGCCCTTGCGCTCTTCTGAAAAATACCCCAAGGGCAGGATCATAATTTTGCTGAACAGCTGCGCCCGGATGTCCCGAACAATGCCATTGCGCGCCGGGGCCATAAAAAACATGGCGAGGTAATTGAACAGGTTTTTACCCAAAAAAACCAATATGATCACGGCACAAATCCGAATCAAAGCGGCTTCCTGCCCCTGCGTTTGAATCAAATGGCTGATCTGGTAATTGAGTTGCGCTCTGAGCCCATCTGCCGTCCAACTCCAGACTGGTTCAGGCAATGCCTGGACGTTTTTTTGGAAAATAATGTCGAGCAGTGGAATCAGTAATGGAATGCTGGCTACGTTGAACACGGCCATCAGGAGATTGCTCAAAACACTCAGCGCAACGTTGGCGCGGTACTTGTGCAGGAAGGAAAGTAAACGCCAGAAACTCTTCATTTCATAAATGATAAACGATGAGTGATGAGTGATGAATTAGGCTAAGAGGGCACTCCATTCATCACTCATCATTCATCACTCATCATTAAATAAAAAATTAGTCCTTAAAGTTGAAATCATTCAAAAAACTAGTATTGAAATCGCCCTTGCGAAAGTTTTCGTCTTTCATCAACTTCTGATGGAAGGGCACTGTCGTCTTTGGTCCTTCAATGATAAACTCGTCCAGGGCGCGCTCCATTTTGCGGATGCATTCCTCGCGGGTGCGGGCGCGGCAGATGAGTTTGGCAATCATTGAATCGTAGTAGGGCGGAATGGTATAACCCGCATAAACGTGGGTATCTACCCTTACCCCATGCCCTTTTGAGCTATGGAAAGAGGTGATTTTGCCGGGACTTGGCCGGAAATCAAAATTCGGATCTTCCGCGTTGATGCGGCACTCCATGGCGTGCATCTGTGGGTAGCGGTTGCCTCCAGTGATGGGATCACCCGCTGCAATTTTGATTTGTTCTTTGATCAAGTCAAAATCGATCACTTCTTCGGTCACGGGGTGTTCCACCTGAATCCGGGTGTTCATCTCCATGAAGTAGAAGTTGCGGTATTTGTCCACCAAAAACTCGATGGTACCTACCCCTTCGTAATTGATGGCTTCACCTGCTTTAACAGCGGCATTGCCCATTTTTTCGCGCAATTCATCGGTCATGAAAGGCGAAGGACATTCTTCCACCAATTTTTGGTGGCGACGTTGGATGGAGCAGTCGCGTTCCGAAAGGTGAACTACCTTGCCGTATTGGTCTCCTGCAATCTGAAATTCAATGTGGCGAGGTTCTTCTACATACTTCTCCATGTAGATGCCATCGTTGGAGAAGGATGCTTTGGCCTCCATACGGGCAGTATTCCAGGCAGATTCGAAGTCTTCTTCTTTCCAAACGATGCGCATACCCTTACCCCCGCCACCTGCAGTGGCTTTGAGGATAATGGGGTATCCTACTTCTTTGGCTTGTTTTATCCCTGCTGGAACATCTTGCAACAAACCACCTGAACCTGGCACTACAGGTACACCCGCAGCAATCATGGTTTCTTTGGCGGTGATTTTGTCCCCCATTTTGCGGATCTGCGAAGGAGTTGGCCCAATGAATTTGATGCCGTATTCCAGACACACCTCAGCAAAATCGGCATTTTCAGCCAAAAAACCGTAACCTGGATGAACAGCATCTGCATTGGTGATCTCTACCGCAGCCATGATGCGAGGAATACTCAAGTAGGATTCCGATGATTGGGGCGGACCAATACAAACCGCTTCATCGGCAAACCGCACGTGCAGGCTTTCCCGGTCGGCAGTAGAGTATACTGCTACCGTTTTAATGCCCATTTCCCGGCAGGTGCGGATGATACGCAGTGCAATTTCACCGCGATTGGCTATGAGGATCTTGTTGAACATTCTTTTTATTTCGGATCTACCAAGAAAAGAACCTGATCGTACTCAACGGGTTGAGCATCATCTACCAGCACCTTAACCACGGTACCACTCAGGTCAGACTCAATTTCGTTGAACAGTTTCATTGCCTCCACAATACAAACTACTGAGCCTGCACTGATGCTATCTCCAACTTTGACAAAAGCTGGCTTATCCGGACCTGCTGAACGGTAGAACGTTCCAACAATAGGCGATTTGATGGCTTTGTAGCGACTCTCGTCTCCTCCTGCGGCTGGTGCAGCACTTGGCGTTGTTGCTACAGCAGGTTGTGGCGTAGGAGTAGCTACTGGCGTAGGTGTGTCCACGCTGGCTGGTGTAGACGCAGCCGGGATAGCAGTTGGCAAGGTGGCTTGTAGTGAAGGCACCAGAATTTGCTGCCCACCTTTGCCAAAGTACTTGGTGCGGATTTGCAGTTCGAACTCGCCGTCTTTCATTTTGAACTCGGAGAGCTCCAGCCGGCTGACCAGCTTCAGTAGTTCTTGAATCTCCTTTGCATCCATGAGTTGCTATTGTTTAATACGTTCCATATAAGCCCCGGTCTGGGTATCGATCTTGATTAGGTCACCTTCGTTAATAAACAAGGGTACACGCACTTCTGCTCCAGTTTCTACCGTAGCAGGCTTAAAGGCGTTGGTAGCGGTATCTCCCTTTAAGCCTGGCTCGGTGTATGTAATCTTCATGATCACCGTTTGGGGCATTTCCAGGGTCAAAAGTTGATTCTTTGCGGCGTGGTACAAAATATCCACTTCCATGTCTGCTTTGAGCAGGTCCGGGCGGTTGATGAGTTTCTTATCCAGCACAATTTGGTCAAAATCCACAATGTCCATGAAATTAAACCCAGCGTCTTCCTCATAAAGGTACTGAAATTTACGACGTTCAACTCTAACTTCGTCAATTTTAGCACCCGCAGGGAAGGTGTTGTCTACAATTTTCCCGTTGGTCATACTCTTTAGCTTGGTGCGCACAAAGGCTGCACCACGGGCTGGTTTGACGTGCTGAAACTCCACGACAGACCAGGTGTCATTCTCCCAATCTATACAAAGTCCGTTGCGGATATCGGATGTCGAAGCCATGAAAGTTTTATTTTGATGTTAACGTTTTATGTTTTTTCTCCCACGGCTAAAGCCATGGGCTGGCTCATGTGTTCCCTCCCACGGCTAAAGCCATGGGTTGGGTTATGTGTTCTCTCCCACGGATCAATCCGTGGGTTGGGTGTCGTAAGCCCACTTGATGTAGATGGCACCCCAGGTGAAGCCGCCACCAAAGGCAGTCAGAATGATGTTGTCACCTTTTTTGAGCTGGCTTTCCCATTCCCACAAACACAGGGGCAGGGTACCCGCCGTCGTGTTGCCGTATTTTTGGATGTTGATCATGACCCGTTCCATTGGGAATTTGGCCATGTCAGATACCGTTTCAATGATCCGTCGGTTGGCCTGATGGGGTACCAACCAGGCGATATCATCAGCTACAAGCTTGTTGCGTTCCATGATGCGCAGCACCACATCCGACATTCCTGATACCGCTGCTTTGAACACGGGCTTACCGTTTTGGTACACGAAATGTTCCCGATTGATGACCGTATCTATCGTAGCTGGGTAACGCGAGCCGCCTGCTTTTTGATGTAAGTAATGCTGGCCAATCCCGTCACTGTGGTGCAAAGAGTCCATTACCCCAACTTCTTCCTCGGTAGGCTCCAACAAAACAGCTCCCCCACCATCGCCAAAGATGATACAGGTAGTCCGATCCGTATAATCAATAATAGAAGACATTTTATCTGCACCGACTACAATGACTTTTTTGTGTGAGCCCGACTCCACAAATTTACTAGCAGTGGTCAGCGCATACAAAAAGCCGGAGCAGGCGGCATTGATGTCGTAGCAAAAAGCATTTTTGATGCCTACTGCATCGGCAATGATATTGGCAGTATCTGGAAATGGCATATCGGCGGTTACCGTAGCACAGATCAAGAGGTCGACTTCTTCAGGGAGTGTGTTGGTTTTGGCCAATAGCCCTTTGACGGCATTGATACCAATAATTGATGTGCCCTGCCCCTCGCCTTTGAGGATGCGGCGTTCGTGGATTCCCGTACGGGAAGTGATCCACTCGCTGGTGGTATCCACCAGATTCTCTAGCTCTTGATTAGTCAGTACGTACTCAGGAACCCAGCCCTGCACGCCTGTAATCGCAGCACGAATTTTAGACATAGCGTTGGATTTGAATCCAGTTGGCAATTTGCGAGCGCAAAAATATCAATAATCTTTTGCTTGTTAACATTTAATTTAAAACCGCAGTGCTTTTACGGTACGAAATCAGCCAGAGGCCCAGCATAGTCAAGAGTCCATTGACGGCGATGTTGAGGAATCCGAACTTGAAGCCATACAGTTTTTCGGCATACACGTCAATGGTATAGGTCAAAACCGGGGCAATGATGCAAACCAGCACAACCCACTGATCGCGCACCGCCCGTTTGGTCAGTATCCCAAACATGAACAAACCAAGCAATGGACCGTAAGTATATCCCGCGATTTTGAACAAACTACTGATGACCGCATCGTTGTTGAGTAGCTTAAACACCAGGATTTGCACCAAAGTCAAAAGAGAAAAACCGACGTGTACCCATACCCGGGTCTTTTCCTTTTGTTGCTCCGGAGCATTGGACTTGTTAAAATTGAGGAAGTCGATGCAAAAAGAGGTGGTCAGCGCGGTCAATGCCGAATCTGCACTGGCATACGTACAGGCGATGATGCCCAGCATAAAACAGATGGCAGTAGCCACCGACATGTGCTCCAGCGCCAGAGTGGGGTAAACCAGGTCAGAATTCAGTTTGCCGCTGGCGTTCATTGGCAGTTGAATACCTTCTTTGGCGGCATACAGGTACAACATCGCCCCCAGTGAAAGAAACAGGATATTGACCAGCAGGAAAATGGAAGTAAAGGTCAACATGTTTTTTTGAGCATCCTTGATGTTCTTACAACTCAGGTTTTTTTGCATCAAATCCTGATCCAGTCCAGTCATGGCAATCGCGATCAGGGCTCCACTGATGAACTGTTTAAAAAAGTTGTTGGGATCACCGATGCCACTGTCGAAGAAAAAGACCCTTCCGTATTCACTCCGGCTGATTTCTCCAAACATTTCTATCACATTCCAGCCCAAAGCATTACTGATGGTGTATACACTGAGTGCTAGGGCGGACAGTAAAAAGATGGTTTGTAGGGTATCTGTATAAATAATGGTAGCCACCCCACCTTTAAATGTGTACACCCAAATCAACCCAATGGTGATGACCACCGTCAGCCAGAAGGGAATACCCATTGGGCCAGTCACAAACATGTCTACCACATTCGCTGCCAAAAACAGGCGAAAAGAAGAACCAATCGTACGGGAAATCAAAAAGTAAGCCGCGCCGGTTTTATAGGCGTAAAAGCCCAGGCGTTCTTCCAAATAAGTATAAATGGAAGTCAATTGCAAACGATAATACAATGGCAGCAATACCGTAGCAATGATAAAATATCCAAAAAGATTACCCATCACCAGCTGTAGGTAAGAAAAAGCCTGGTTGTTGCCCCCAGCCCCAACCACACCCGGAATGGAAATAAAAGTAACCCCTGAAATGGAAGTACCAATCATACCAATAGCGACCAAAATCCAGGGTGCTTTGCGCCCCGCCAAAAAGAAGGAGCTGTTGTCGGCGTTGCGGCTGGTGCGCCAGGCCACCACAATGAGCATCGCGAAGTACGCAATGATCAGGGTAGCAATCAATCCGGGAGAGAGTACTGCTGCGAACATAGGTGAAGGGTTATTGTTGGGGCAACCCTCGCGGTTGCCCTTCTAGATATTGCAATTATTCTTAAGCTCCTTCTTTATTATCAGGTGACTGATCTGCATCCTCAGCAGTCTCTTCCTGAGTGGTCGATTCTTCTTCTGATTCTTCCACTTCGGGTGCTGCTTCTTCAGCAATTTCCGCTGCTGCTTCGGGTGTTGTTGCTGCTGCTGCGGGAGCCTGGCTTTGGAACAAAAAAGGAACCATCAAAAACAAACCCAACATGATGGACATGTCCGCCACATTAAAGATACCTGTACGTAGCGTGCCGAAGCCCATGTTCATAAAATCGACCACTCGGCCTTCCATGATGCGGTCGTAGATGTTGCTCAGGCCACCGCCCAGGATGAATCCAAAAGCGGCCTGTTGCACGATGTGCAGGTTTTTGGCAGTCAGTACATGAAAAAAAATGTACAATAAAACCAAAACGGGCACTACCGCCAATACCCAATAGCGCAAGTTGTCGTTCATCCCTGAACCCAAGCTTAAAAATGCGCCGGTATTTTCGGCATACACCAGGCGGAATATGTCATTGAGATAGGACTTCATGGGTTGTTCCTTCAGGGTATTAACCGCCCATATCTTCGTGAGTCGATCCAATACCGTAGCCAGTAGTCCGGGAATCAACAGTACGATGAGTCTTTTTTGCCACATGTCTTATACTTTCTGTTCTTTAGCGTTCAACGCTGGTTAATCTTGAATGGGGTGAAGATAAGCAGGGTCATTGAAAAATTTAAAAAATACTTGATTATCACAAAATGAGATATAAGGCATTTTTAAAAAAATCGCCATTTTTTACGAAAATGAAAAATTTTGAGAAATTTCTTTAAAAAATTTGCATAAATGTAGAGATGTTTTTAACTTTGCTTCATCAAAGCGAACGAGCTTAGCGATTTTGGGCAGCAAAGATGCAAAGAATCGTGAGAAAAACAAATTTCTTTGGCCATACTCTTTGCCAAAGAACAACATTGTGAGGTGATGAAATTTTTGGCAGCCATGCCCTCTTGTCTCGGGGGTAGGGAGTCCGGAACAAACGTAGCATAGGGCCAGGAAACGACCCAGGGGTTGACCACCATTCTGTGCTATGGCTAACCGCCCTGTGAAGGTTCGAGTCCTTCCCTCACAGCAGAATACAAAAAGCACTATCGATTGAGTTCGGTGGTGCTTTTTTTGTTTGG
>JAAFHQ010000117.1 GCA_013298445.1 Chitinophagales bacterium
ACCTTCGGTAGCCCAGTAAAAACGGAAACCGAGCCCATCGACCATTCGAGCCACTACACTTTCGGCGCTATAGCTTTCGGGATAGGCCGGAATTTCGCGGTAGGGTAGGGTGGTGGTCATGGTTGGATTGTTTTGTGCCCATAAGCTCAATTGTCCCAGCAAAAGCAAGGCGCTGATCATCACTTTTTTCATGTCGGATGCTTTTTAGAATAACTATTTTAAAGATAAACCTAAAAATTCAAGCAGTTGTGGGAATTTTATGCCTTATCTTTCAGAAGCTCAAAGAAAAGCCAATGATCAAGCCTACACCGTCCCTTTGGAGTTTACTACTGCTCTTTTTACCCTTTTTAACTTTGGCCCAGGATGCTGAAGTATTTCCACCCAATCCGGTCAAACGCAGCATTACCAGCAGGAATATCGAACAAAATCTCAAGGTTGATGGCCGCCTGGATGAGCCTGTTTGGTTAAATGCCAAATCTGCTTCAGACCTCATCCAAATTGAACCTTTTCAGGGGCAAAAAGCTTCCCAACAAACCGATATTCGGGTCTTGTTCAACAAGCAATTCCTTTATTTCGGCGTCTTTGCCAAGGACTCACTGGGGCGCAAAGCCCTCCGAGCGATTGATTTTAAACGCGATTTTGATTTGCGCAAACACGACCTCATCAATCTTTCCTTCGACGGCTTTAAGGATGAGCGCAATGCCATGGTTTTTGCCACCAACGCTTTTGGCGTGCAGCGCGACTTACTTTCCTTCGACGATGTGTTTTACGACCTCGACTGGGATGGCCTCTGGCGGGTACGCACTACGCGCAGCGATTCAGGCTGGGTGGCCGAAATTGCCATTCCCTGGCAAACCTTACGCTACCCCAAAACCACCGACAGCATCCAAACCTGGGGTTTCAACTTGCAACGCAATCGCCGCTTCAGCAACGAAACCAGCGCTTTTTCGGCTTACCCTCGCGCTTTTACCTCTACCCGAATGGATTATGCGGGGGTGTTGACGGGTTTGCAACCCCCACCACCGCGCCCGAATGTCCGTTTACAGCCTTATCTGTTGTTTTCATATGATCGTTACAGCTCGCCAGAAACGGGTGAAAAAACCAACACCAGCAACTTCAAACCCGGCGGCGAAGTGAAATGGGGCATCAATACCAATACCGTTTTGGACTTGACCGTTAACACCGATTTTGCGCAAGCCGATGCGGATCGACAGGTCAACAATGTCACACGTTTCTCGGTGTTTTTTCCGGAACGACGGCAATTTTTTCTGGAAAACGCCTCCTTGTTTGGCTTCAACGTCGGCCCTTCTCCGGATGGTTCGGGTGGCTCCATGCGTATTCAGCCCTTTTTTAGCCGCGCCATTGGTTTAAATGATGCTGGGCGCCCCATTCCGATTGAGGCAGGGGGCAGATTGGTGTATCGCTCCAATGAACAAAATTTTGGTGTTCTGGCCATGCGGCAAAGTGAAGTGGATGAAAGCCCCGCGACCAATTTTTTTGTCGGCCGTTATTCGCGCAACTTTGGCGAGCAGAATCGCATTGGGGGCTTGATGACCATCAAAAACCGCCCAGACGGCACCAATTTTGTCAGCACGGTGGATGGTTTTTTCCGATTGAGCGAATCCCAGTCCATCAACGGCTTTTTGATGCATTCGGCAGGAGGGCAATCCAACAAACAAGGTTTTGCGGGTATCGCTCAGTATGTCAACCTCACCAATCACCACAAAATCTGGCTTACACAATCCGTAGTGACCAAAGATTTTAACCCAGAAATGGGTTTTGTGTCCCGCAAGGATGTCATCAGTGTCTCGCCGGGTATCAACTGGTTTTACCGGGGGGAACTCTTGCCTTTCCGCAAAAAGATTCGCGCTTTTGAGCCAGGGTTTTTACCGGAGTTTTATTGGCAGGCCTCCACGGGCAAACTGATTGAGCGGCAATTCTGGTTCTTCCCTTTTTGGCTAAACCTTCAGAATGGTGGTTTTTTGGGTTATTCACTCAACCCGGTCTATCAAGGTCTAACCGAAACTTTTTCTCCTTTGGGCGTTAACATCAAACAGGGCGATTACCATTATTTCCGCCAACAAGTCTGGGGCAATACTGATCCTTCTAAAGTCATCAACCTTTTTGGGCAGTACGATTGGGGCACGTATTTTAATGGCCAGCTGACCATTACTGACCTGACCTTGCAGTTTGCGCCTTCGCCCCATTTTTCGCTCTCGGGGAAATTCAATCGCAATCGGTTTAAAAATGTAGGCGATCAACAAGGGGTTAACACCATTGATTTGTATACCCTGGAAGGGCGTTTTGCTCTGAATCCACGCTTGCAATTGATCGCTTTTTATCAGCAAAACTCGGAGAACGATTCGAAGAACTACAACATCCGACTGTCCTGGGAGTACCGCCCGCTGTCGTTTTTGTACATCGTGTTGAATCGCTACGGATTTAAGGACTTGTCAAACCTCCGACAGCTTGAAAATCATGGGATTGTGAAGTTGAGCTATTTGCGGCAGATTTGAGTGAGAGGGTTGTTTTTGGCGGAATCTCGTTTTTTTTAGGACTTCGAGCGAGCAATAAATGTGTATTGCTCGCTTTATCTCGATTTTTTTGGACTTAGAGCGAGCAATAGGGTTGGAATGTGGGGGGAATGAATTGTGCAGCTCAGAACATGTAAAGGAATTTATTGCCAAAAACTTTAAGGCCACAGGGTGGTACAAATAACTATAAAACATGCAATCAATAGACTACATTGAATTCCTAGGCAATGCATTCGAAGCGTTTCATGATACCCAGGATCGCTTCCGTTCGCATTTTCAACTTGACGATTACTCTAATTGGTTTTACGATCAAGCCACTGAGTTGCTGACCTTGTCGACGGACAACGCAGAGATTAATTTCAAATACATTCCCATTGGAACCTATGCAACTAACAGTGGAACCTGGATGTGGACTTGGCACAATTCTAGTTCAATCGAAAAAAGCAAAGATCAGACTTTACGCATCAAAGCATTTGGAGCTGAAAAAGGGTATGACAAGCTGATCGAAGGATATTTTGAAAGTGATGAGTACGCTGGTTGGGAGTTCATCGCTATTGCCCATCAAATCCTAGGTGGAATTGGTGGGTACAAGGTCAAGTCTGAACAACTGGAAATATACATGTTGGTGATGGAGAAAATTGACAATGATGTTGCCGCCAAAATAAAAGAACAAACCATCACCTGTGAACGGCATGGTGCAAATCGGATGGCCTTTATCTGTCAGCATTTGAACACGGAAACCCAAACTGGATTCGAAGAAGCATTTCCAAGCTACAAAGGTATGGAATTAGAAGAAGATGATGATTTGCAAGCCTGGTGTGATCAGTGTGAGTTGGAAAGGCTACGCACGGATGGCTGGAATGATGAATCTATGGAATTTGCGGGGATAAAACTGGTTTGTGAAGATTGTTACTTTGAGATTAAAGCGTTTAATTTGAAATGAAATAATACCTATAGAATCACATCAAAATGTGATTTTTGGTTGTTTTCTATTTTCATTTACCTTATTTTTACCCAAAAATCACATTATAATGTCAATCCACGACCTCGGCGAGTACCTTAAAAACCGACGCAAAGCACTCGGCATCACCCAACCCCATCTCGCCGAGCTGGCACAAATCAGCACCAACACCTTATACAAATTGGAAAAAGGACAAGGAAACCCCTCACTGGAAGTACTGAACAAACTAACCGAAGTGCTGGGATTGGAGTTAAAATTGGAAGTGAAACTCAAACATTAACTGAATGCGACAAGCAGGAGTATACCGCAATGGCCTATTGGCAGGCACCCTCAGCGAGGAAAACCCGCAGCGGTATGTATTCCGCTATGAAGACGCGTATTTTATGGACAGCAGCAAAGCCGCACTGAGTTTAACCTTGCCTAAAACCCAGCAGGAATACCATAGCTCCTACCTCTTTCCCTTTTTTTTCAACATGCTCAGTGAAGGGGTGAACCGCAAACTCCAAAGTACCCAACTGCGCATTGATGAGAAAGATCATTTTGGCTTATTGCTCGCTACAGCCCAATTTGATACCGTTGGAGCAGTAACCGTAAAACCACTCAAGTATTGATACGCCATGAATAATTTTCCATTCAGCATCGAGGTTTGCCCCGGGACTTTGGCAGAAGGATTTTCCACTTACAGCCCGAGCTGTTTGCGCAACCTATTCAATGGAAAAAAAGTAAGCCCTATTTTGCCTTACGCCCCACCTCAACAAAGTGAAGAGGTGACCGAGCAATTCATCGAGAACCGTAAGCGCATCTCTATTTCTGGTGTGCAAGAAAAATTGAGTTTGATCCTGGAAAAAAACCGACTCCGCCTCACCAAAGCTGGTGAGCAGGGCACCTATATCCTGAAACCCATCCCTCGGGATTTAAAAAAAGTAGACCAGGTGCCCGCCAACGAACACCTTACCATGCAAATCGCCCGGCAGGTTTATAGCATCAATACGGCGGAGAATGCTCTGATTTTTTTCAAAAATGGCACCGCTGCCTACCTGACCAAACGCTTCGACGTAAAAAGTGATACGGAGAAATGGGGTAAGGAAGATTTTGCCACTCTAGCTGGAAAAACCACTGACAGTGCTGGCCCAAATTACAAATACACCTACAGTTACGAAGAGATGGGAGGCTTGATCAGGCAATATGTCCCGGCCTGGCGGGTCGAAATTGAAAAATTCTTTGCCCTCGTAGTGTTCAATTTTCTTTTTTCGAACGGAGATGCACACTTGAAAAACTTCTCCTTGCTGGAATCCACACAAGGTGATTACCTCTTGAGCCCGGCCTATGACTTGATCAACACCCGGCTGCATGTGGATGATACAGATTTTGCGCTCGACAAAGGTTTGTTTGTTGATGATTTTAAAAGCGAAGCTTATAAAAAAAACAGCCACGCCAATCAGGCTGACTTTATTGAGTTCGCGAAAAGAATTGGGGTGAACGAGCCACGAATTGAAAAATTATTGCAACCATTTTTAGTTCGGCAAGCTTTGGTGGAATCCCTAATTCAGCGCTCCTTTCTGAGTGAACCAGCCAAACGAGGTTACTTATTGGACTATCAGACCAAAAGGAATTATTTGACGGCATGAATTAAACCCCGGCAATCCTTATAATGCTCACACAAATGCTAACCAAAATCACCTCCACCCCCAAACAACTCTTCCTACTCGACTGCCTCGGCGCCCTCCTCTCCGCCTTCCTCTTAGGCGTAGCACTGCCCGGCTTCCAACCCATCTTCGGCATGCCCAACAAAATCCTCTATGCCCTGGCCGCGCTAGCCGGCCTGTTTGCGATCTACTCGTTTTGGAATTATCGCTGGTTCAAGGAGAATTGGCGGCCTTATCTGCGAGGGATTGCGATAGTCAATCTGTTGTATTGTTGTTTGACCGCTGCCTTGGTGATTTACTTTCGTCAAGAACTGACCAAGTGGGGATTTTTGTATTTTTTGCTGGAGATGGTCGTAATTATTGTTGTCGTTATGATCGAATTCCGAACCCTTTCCCAAACAGATAAGGCCTCCCAATCTTAAGGTGTCCATTAGCACTAAATTCACCACTAACCCTGCTCTTCTTTCAAGGCATTTTTCCGATTTTTCATCACCTTTTTTAAGATTTTCATAACCATTTAGCCAGTTTTTGATCCCATTTTTGCCCCGTCATTCGATTTTTTACTATTTAGAATACCCTTATGGAAAACCTTAAAGAGTTGGTGAAAGCATTTTACGCCGAGTGCCTCACTGTGGGTGGAACCGAGCACCTCACCGAGCGCCTCAACCAATTGCTGGCTGATGATTTTGAATCGCGTAACGCGGCTGAAACCAAATCCAAAGCAATACTCATCGCCCAAATCAACGGTTTTTGGAAACTGATGCCCGACATGAAATGGGAAATCCAAGACATGGTACAAGAAGGGAACAAGGTAGTCGTACGCAGCCTTTTTTCAGCCACACCCCGTGGAAACTTCATGGGCATGGAACTCGATGGCACCAAATCCTTTCAGACTATGGCGATGGACATGCATACCCTTGAAAACGGGCAAATCCAAACGGTGTACCATATTGAGGAATGGACTACAGCAATTGCCCAGTTGAAAAAATAAAGCTTTTTTGAATCACCTTTTAACCTTCACACAAATGTCGATCAACGCAAATTACCGAAGGGACAAAATTCCCATGTGGATCAATATCCTGAGTGGAATTGTCATCCTGATTCTGGTTTTTAAAACTTATGCTGCTTTCGCCAATCCGGCCCTTGCCTACGGCGCAATTTACGGCGATGTGCTGGCCAATCAAAAGGTATTGTGGGAACTCGCAGGGCGAAACATCGCCATGATTGTAGTGACACTTATGGCTTTGCGTTCACAGAACGCCATGTTTTTGGCATTCACCATGATTATCAACATTGTACGAGAAAGCTTCGACCTATTTATGGGGATTCGTTTTTCGGGCGGGGAAACGGCACAAATCCTGCAGGCTATGTCCTTTCTGATTTTTTTGGTGCCTTATGTGTTTGCAATGAAAAAGTTGAGGAGCTTGGCCGCTTTACCTGAATAGGAGGTGCAGGTAGAAATGATTTATCTTTGATGAAAAAACATGAAGCACCAAATCCAACGCTACAAATTCAAAGAAGAAGCTAAAATTGGCTTCGAAATTGTAGACTTGGGCGAGGTGTACACTCGCCACAAAGCCTTGATGACCGTTCCGCATCGCGCTGATTTCTACCACATTCTATTGATTGAAGGAGGGGCTTCCAGGCATTTTGTCGATTTTCAGGAGTTGAGCTTGGAGCCCTTCACCCTTCTCTTCATCAACAAGGACGCTGTACACCATTTTGAACACACCGAATGCATCAAAGGAAAAGCAATCGTTTTTTTGGATAGCTTTTTTTGCCACAACGAGCACGATGCCCGTTTTTTGCAATCCAGTGTGTGTTTTAATAATTTCCGCGCGATTTCAAAATTGAAAATCAGTGAAGGCTGCCAGGGGTTGAAAGATTATTTTGGAATGATGCTACAGGCCTTTCGCAACCCGTCAGAGCCGCACCACGCGCCTTATTTGCGCAACCTTTTGCACAATTATTTGATTCTTTCCGAGCGTTTTTTGCGCCAACAAGATGATTTCGAACAACTCCCTAGCGGCATCGACATGGATTATACCACGGCGTTTCGCGAGATATTGAATGAGCATTTCAAAACCCAAAAAAACGTTGGCTTCTATGCCGCTGCCATAAACATTACCGAAAATCGGCTTTACCACGCCACGCAACGCATTTTAGGTAAAAGCCCCAAACAAGTCATTAACGAACGTTTAGTGTTGGAAGCCAAGCGCCTCTTGGTTCATTCCGGCAAACCTGTAAAAGAAATTTGCTTCGAACTGGGCTTTGACGAGCCGAGCAATTTCAACCAGTTTTTTAAAAAATATGCACAGGTTACCCCGAGCAATTTTCGTAAAAATGAAATGCCGTAAAAGCAGCGTTTCCCTAGCTTTTACGGCATCCATTTTACCCACTACTTAGGCTGTTACATATGCAGCGCCCGGTTCCCCGTCGCTGCCAGCGCCGCTTCCTTAAACGCTTCCGTATACGTCGGGTGCGCGTGGCTCATCCGCGCCGCATCCTCAGCCGAAGCCCGGAATTCCATCAAGGCTACTGCTTCTGCAATCATATCTGCCGTACGTGGGCCGACCATGTGGACGCCCAAAATTTCATCACTCACTTGGTGGGACAACACTTTCACCATCCCATCCGTATCCATACTCGCCCGGGCGCGGCCCAAGGCTTTGAAGGGGAATTTGCCCACTTTGTAAGGTACCCCAGCTTCCTTGAGTTGTTCTTCGGTTTGACCCACTCCCGCTACTTCTGGCCAGGTATACACTACGCCAGGAATGAGGTTATAATCGATGTGTGGTTTTTGTCCGACAATGGTTTCGGCCACAAAAACCCCTTCTTCTTCCGCTTTATGCGCCAGCATAGCCCCTTTGATCACGTCGCCAATGGCGTAGATGCCGGGGATGTTGGTTTGTAGGTGGTCGTCCACAACTACCCGACCTTTTTCATCCAATTGCACGCCGGCGTTTTCCAGCCCCAATTTATCCGTATAAGGCCGACGACCAATGGCCACCAGGCAGTAGTCTGCTTCGATGCTCAGTTTTTCGTCGGTATCGCGTTTTTGGTATTCCACCACCACCTTGTCTGCCGAGGGTGTAACGGCGGTCACCATGTGTTTGAGGTGGAACTTGATGCCCGTTTTACCCAAAGATCGTTGCAACTCTTTGCTGCAATCGCCATCCATACCCGGGATAATCCGGTCCAGGTATTCGATCACATCGATCTGGGTACCCAGGCGTGCATAAACCGAACCTAGTTCGAGTCCAATTACCCCACCACCAATGATGACCATACGGCCAGGCACTTCCTGAATATTTAGTGCTTCGGTAGAAGTGATGACCCGTTTTTTATCGTAATTAAAATTCGCAGGCACGATAGGTTTGGAGCCTGTGGCGATGATGGTTTTATCCGTTTCGATGTCCTGGGTAGTGCCATCTTCTTTGGTCACCTTGATCAAGTTGGCATTGACAAAAGAACCAAAGCCGTAATAGACGTCGATTTTATTTTTTTTCATTAAAAACTCCACCCCTTTGACCGTCTGACTTACCACGTCATTTTTGCGCTTGATCATTTGGGGCATGTTCACTTTCAGGTTTTCCAGCTCAATGCCGTGCTCAGTGAATTTTTCATGAGCAGCGTGGTAGTGCTCCGATGAATCCAGCAATGCTTTGGAAGGGATACAACCCACGTTCAAACAAGTGCCTCCCAGGGCATTGTAACGCTCGATAATGGCAGTTTTGAGTCCCAACTGGGCGCAACGAATGGCGGCCACATACCCCCCGGGGCCAGAGCCGATCACAGTTACATCGTATTTCATAAGGTTGTGAAATTTGAGGGCAAAAGTAGAGGTTTTAATCAACCCTAATGCCTTTTACTCCAAAAAGAACAAGGTGACAAAGGTTTTTTGTTCACACTTATTTGAAATCAGTAAATCTGCTTAGTGGATTACGCACAGTTGCGGATGTGCCAAGGCTAGGAAAGCCCCCATCTTTGTGTCATCACAAACACCTAATTTTTAAAAACATCAAAACCTTACAACCATGAAAAAGTTATTGTTCAATTTGTTCTTCTTTGCTAGCTTCATCCTTTTCGGTCAAAATTTGCAGGCTCAGGCTCCAAAAATGGAAAACGCTGAACTGTTCAAGTCTTACCTTAAAACCGTGTATGATGCTTACGAAAAAGGCAATGCAGGAGACATGTTTAACTACTATACTGCGGATGCTGCTGAAATTGGTCCAGATGGAAGTTTAACTTCGGGCATCGCAGCACTAAAGGCCAGTTGGGCTACTTTTGAAAAAATGATGGACGCAAAACCCAAATTCACTTACCAGTTGACTTCCTCCCGCATGATC
Source organism: Chitinophagales bacterium (assembly GCA_013298445.1). GTDB lineage: Bacteria > Bacteroidota > Bacteroidia > Chitinophagales > Saprospiraceae > Haliscomenobacter. The sequence continues at coordinate 9,491 of JAAFHQ010000117.1, forward strand.
ACCCCGGATGTAGCCATTATCACCTGGGACTCCAATGCAGACATCAAAATTGGTGGACAACAGGTGGGCGGCAAGGCTACAGCTGTGGCAGTTGTTGTCAAAAAAGGCAATCGTTGGATGATAGAATTTGATGGATTAACCCCGGTGATTCCGATGCCTGACGCTGCGGATACGGGGAATAAATAAACCTTCGGAAATCGCTGAGGTGCCAGAACTAAAGCGGCATTTTTATTATCACAAAGAAAAAAAAAGAGGGCACAAAGGACACAGAGGCGAGATGTTGACAAAGCTTAGACTTGAAGAATTATTTATTTTCTCAGATCAAAAGTCATGTCAACGTCTCGCCTCTGTGTCCTTTGAGTCCTATTTTTCCTCTGTGCTAACAAAATGCCGCTTTAGCAAATTGAGTTTTATCTGTGACCTCACCCTTTGAGTTTCCCCAAAGCCCGCTCCAACTCCTCCGGTTTATTCACATTCTCCAACGCCTCTTCCTTCTCCGCCACCAACAATTCAATCGGCGCATTCAGCAACACCTTCCTCGGACAAGTGTACCCCTGCGCCATAAACTGCAACAAAACCGGATAACTCCTCGGCTCCCAAATGGTCACCAATGGCTCCGGAAACTGATCAAAAGGACTGCGAAACGTGGTGGCCACTTTAGACGGATTCCGTTGTGCCACCAATTGCTCCAGGGTATTTTCATCCAAATGAGGCAAGTCACAAGCCACCACCAACCACGCCGCATCCGGGTGCTCCCGAAAAGCGGACAGGATTGCGCCATAAGGCCCCAGACCCAAAAAAGTATCTGGTATCGGCGCATAGGCCCCACCAATTTCTTCAACCTGATCTCCCCGACAGGAAATAAAAGTGCGGCTACACCACTGACTCAACAAGTCGGCCATGTACTCGCGCTGCGCTTTGCCGTGGTAGTTGATCAAACTTTTGTCTTGCCCCATGCGGGTGCTGCGCCCGCCCGCCAGTACGAGTCCGTAAAGGGGGGCTTGTTTTTTTTGTAGCTCTTCCAGCAAAAAATCTGCGATTCCCGCTTCGTCTTCCAGCTTGAATACTGGCGGTAAAACTCCCCCCAAATGCTCCAGAAAAAAGGGATAAACAGGGGTGGTATCATCCGTCAGCACAATGCAAGCGACATCCTTGAGCCGATCCAGTTTCTTTTGTAGTGAAGCTTCCTTGCGGGGATCAATCAGTACAATCTGTTTTTTGGCCTCAAAATGATTGCCATTGACCAACACAGCATCCTGTGCATTGAAATGCTGGCGGAAAAAGAAGGGATTGAGCGCCCCTTCCTGGTCAAAACGGTGGAAGCTGATTTTGTCGGTGTATTCTTGCTGGGCACCGTGAGACATTGCGCTTTGGGCATCGCGCCCGGTCTCCCCTTCAGCATCTGCACCAGCATGGTCGGCATCCACGTAACCTAGCTGGTAATCGTCTTTCAGGCGATTGATCAGGGCAAAAGCCAGTTTTTTGATCACGCCACAAGGTGCACCGATGAAAGCCCATTCCTGACGGGCAAAGTGGCCGTAGGTAGGGCGGGTGATGGCGGCGTGTTTTTGATGCTTTTCCATGG
>JAAFHQ010000118.1 GCA_013298445.1 Chitinophagales bacterium
TCGCAAGCCGCATGGAAGCGGTGAAGATGGCCTCGCTACACTTTCGAAGGTCATCAAAAGTGATTTCTTCAATCCCCCCACCAAACGACCACATGTTTTTTTTCACACTGGTGATCAAATTTACGCCGATGATGTAGCAGGTGTGTTAATGCCTTACATCAATCAAATTGGCAACATGCTGCTGGGTAAAGTGGAGCGCCACCCATACCCTGCCGATCCAATCAATAAACCCAGGCCTGCGCTAGATGAGCATGGGTTGCCCAAAAACGATCAGGAGTTTATTTGGCTAAAAAACACGCCCTATTTTCAGCCTCCTTCCCGCCGCCGAATCAATCGAGTGAGTGGGTTTAGTGGCGATGAAGCCAATCACCTGATTTCACTGGGTGAGTTTTGTGCCACTTATCTACTCCAGTGGTCGGATGTGTTGTGGCCAAGTGCTTTAATGGATGCTAAAACTTTTTACGCGCTTATGTTTGGCAATATCGCTGCTGACGCCAATTTCATTCAGCGGGTACGCAATCCTCAGGACGACCTGAAAAAGAAACTCCGCAGCAGAGATGCCGCCACACACCAATTGTTCAAAGACTTGTTGGCTCAAAAACCCGAATTGTATACTTTTTGTGATGTGTTGTACGAAGAAGCAATGAGTAGCAAAAAAGAGGAGCTTTCTGCCTGGGCTGATGCAGATTTCATGAAATCCCCCCAAGTGGTTTCCGAAGATACGATTGATGGCTTCAAACAAGGCAGCCGTGCAAGAGTTATTGCTTTCCACGCTACCCTCCCAGATGTCCGACGTTTGTTGGCAAATGTTTCTTCCTTAATGATGTTTGACGATCACGATGTGACCGATGATTGGTACCTCAACAAAGCCTGGAAACAGGATGCACTCAATACTTTACTCGGGAAAACCATAGTGCGCAATGGTTTGATGGCTTTTGCCATCTTTCAAGCCTGGGGAAACACTCCCGCTAAATATGCCCCCAAAGACGGAGCTTACGCCAAACTACTGGACGCAGCCGCTGCCTATGTAGATAGCCTGGAAAATTACGACCCGGCCAAAAAAAAAGACCACGAAGCCGCTAAAATCAAAGCCAAAGCCTCTCTCACGCTCATAAAAGACCGTGAAGTGTACAAACTCCTGGGAATGAATACAGGAGATAAGGCTGCGGAGCTAAGCAAACCTGCTATTAACTGGCATTTTACGGCTAAAATCGGCCCTGCAACTGCCATCATCCTAGATACCCGAACCCAGCGAGAGTATTCAACATTGCATGCTCCTGCTAATCTGATCCATAAAGACGTTCTTGCCACCCAAATTCCCTTTGACAAAAAGCCCGAGGATGTAGAAATTTTCCTGATCGTTTCGCCTGCGCCAGTCCTGGGTTTACAAACCATCGAACAACTTGCCCAAAGGATAGTTCCACGAATATTGGATGTCGCACGAAATGACCAAGGTGGACAACAATCACTTGATGCCGAAGCCTGGGGCCTGCACCCACAGGGGTTTGAACGCCTGCTGGATCATTGTTACAAGCTCAAAAAAGTGATCTTTTTATCGGGCGATGTCCACTACGGGATGGCCACTACGCTCGATTACTGGAAAAAAACAGATACCACTCCCGTTCGTTTCACTCAGTTGGTATCGAGCTCTTTAAAAAATAAAAAACCCGAAGGTCAATTAGCTGGCCTACTACCCACTTCCTTAACCCAACAGATATTGGCAGGAGGTTTGGCTGGCGAGATGGAAAAATTGGAGCTGGTTGGGTGGCTAAAGAAAAAAGACATCAAACTACGGTTCAGAGAGGAAAATAGTTTTTTAGGTGCAAACTTTCGGGATGCCCAACCTGGGCAATATCCTTTCCGGATCAATCGTGCGCTCAACGAAGAACCCGTATTAATGCCATTGCGCGACTGGCCTCAAGCTGCTTACGATGCGGAAGGTAAACTCATCAACTCTGGAGACGCAAACGAGGATACCTTCTTTCTGGATCGAGTTGTTTTTTCGAACACGCCTGATCACCGCAGCCCTATACCCGACTGGCGCTGGCGCCTACAAGTGGTGAGCGATACCCGCAGCGACGCAGAAAAATGGGCCAACCTGCCCCCTGAATTCAAAGTGAGCAACATTGTTTCGGAGGTGCTACCGTCCAACCTCGAAGACCTGAAAACAGCTGCCGAAATCAATGAATGGGACAATAGAATGCAGCAATTATTTTTGCGTAGCCACCTGGCTTTCCGCAATCACATTGTACGGCGGGTGATCTGGTTTTCGCATGCAGCGACCTTACGTTTCCTTAAAAAAGAAGATAAAGTGGCGGAGATTGAGCACGCCTACTTTTTTTACCCAGATTTCCCTGCTTCTAAGGTACCCCAGTATACGGATGACCTTGCTAAAAATCAAACCATACCCGATCAACGCATATTTGGACTGGAAGGTGCTAATCCAAAAGCCATGATGCAACAAACCATACCGCTCGAAGCTCCATCTGGACCAGCGCAAGAAATGCCTGCGTACCCACAGGAGCCAGATCCCGTAGTAACGGCTTGAGCACTGCTCTTTCCGTTTATTTTTCAATGCCTAAGAACCCAGTGTTATGCCCAAGTACATTCAAATTTTACAAAAAATAAACAGTTGGTTCAGCTTTTTAAGCTTTCTGAATCGTGCAGATGATGATTCCGTGCAAGAGTTTTTGTTCCACATTGGTTCAACGACTACAGTGGGCGAATGGCGGGAAAAACTAAAAACCCCTTTTCAGAAGCTAGATGATTTTGAAAAAAAGTACGCAGATGAAGAAAATCCCCCCAACTTCGATAACCTGCAAGCGGTTTTCACGGCACTTAAGGAAGCGCAATTGTTATGGGAACTCATTAAGTCCATTTTCATTAACTTAAAGTACCGCAATGGGTATGGCTACCTCAATGCCCTCCGCATCCTCGCTTATTATTGTGGCATCAGTTACATCCGGCAAGTTTCACCGCAAACAGCCCGAATTGCTGAAATGGTAGGAGTTTTGGAGGATGAACCACAGGTTGTGCGACGGGCGCTTTACAATTCACTTTATTTACTTTCTATTATTCCTTATATTCCTTTTATTCGTTCTCTTCCTTTTTTTCCTTTTATTTCTTCTATTCCTGAGTGGCTCAGGGTAAAGTCAGAAAAAAATGCTGACTCATTTTATAATTTGGAGCGATCAGCCTTTTTTATTTCGTCCATTGTGAATAAACTTGGAGACCTTGCCCCCCAGCTGAAAATCAATTTTGGCTGGGATGACGGTACTCCGCTTACTCCATTTAATGCCGAAAATCGATTAAAAGTAGCTGAACGCATTCTGAATCTTCACTACTCTCCAAAAGAAAACGATTACGATGGCTTGATGCTCTCCTACGGAACCATTCCTGTTGCTAAAAAGAAAGTCGAGCGTGCAAAAGCTCAAAGCCTAACAGTCAAGGACACCAAAAATGGCGTAATTGAATGGAAAATAACCCAAGAAAGCACAAGCCTTAAGTTTCTAATCCGGATTACCAACCAGGCACAGTACCAAAATTTTGTCATTAAAGGCACCAAAAACGGAGTGGACTATGTGCCCCTTACCGTTAAAACCGAAAAGCCTTCGGTCCTTCATACTGAACTTGCCATTCGATCAATTGATGAGCATTATTTCATCCTTGATGGAGGTAAACTTACCGATCACTTGCGTTACCAACTGGAGGCTACATCCAAGGATGGTAAACGTACACTAAGTGTTTTCACCAAACTGCAAGATACCCATACCTACGCCCACTCCATTCAAGTACACGGCATGGCTGAATCTGGCAATTTGGTGAAAAATGAGAATGGTTTTGAGGCCAAAATAGAGGTTCAAGGACAAGGTGGAATTCGTTTTGGAGGAGGCTATGACCCCCGAGTAGAAGGCACCCTGCGCAAAGTGGCGCTTAGTTTTAAACAAAAATTCACGCAATCTGAAGAAAATTTAATCAACCAAGGGGCTGCTTACCTCAACATCGGTATTGATACCTTCAATGACCCTCAAAACAAGCTGGACTTCAGCATCATGGCAGGGATTGAGGACCTCACTTTTAATTTGAATGGCAAAAACCGGGATGGCTTTTTAGCCAGCATCTTACCGGATAAGGATACTGCTTTGGTTTTCAGCACCGAACTAGGCTATTCTTATCGCCGCGGGTTTGTATTCGAGGGAGTAGAAATCAATGATCACACCTTATTTGCTCCAGATGAACCCTCTGAAACGCCTCGTAATGTACGTGATACTTCTTCTTCTGAACCCAAGGTCAAAACACTGTATACCTTAAAGAAAAAGCTCAATAAAAAATTCTTCAAAGCCCTCGAAATACAAAATGTCCAACTGGTATTCAAAGAGACCAATAACCCTGCTGCACAAAAAAAAGGGTACGGTGTAGATGCTTTGCTGGATTTTACCTTTGACCTGAAGCGAGTGCAGTTATCGGTAATCGGTATGGGGCTTTCTTTTGGCGCACAATACCCTAGTGAAGAAGATTTGGGGTTGAGCAATCTGGAATTAGATGCTGGTTTCAAAGCACCAAGTGGCCTAGGCATACAAATTTCTACTTCTTTGGTAAAAGGAGGCGGTGCCTTGGTATTTAATGAGGAGAAGCAAGAGTATTATGGTGCTGCTGAGTTGAGCATCAAGGATAAAATTGCCATCAAAGCTTTTGGTATCGTTCAAACCAAATTGCCGAGTGGAAAAAAAGGATATTCGATTTTGTTGATGCTCTCGGCAGAATTTGAACCCAATGTGATCAACCTCGGAGCGGGGTTTTCCATCACGGGTATCGGTGGAATCATTGGCTTAAACCGGGGTATTGACGGAGCAGGATTGCGCGCTGCCGTACAGTCGGACGCTATGGACCAAATCTTGTTTCCCAAAGACCTGGCCAAAAATGCAGGTACGCTGTTCGCGGCCTTCAATTCGATTTTTCCACTCAAAGAGGATTACTTGGCGTTTGGGCTTACCCTGAAAATTGAATGGACCAAAGCCAAAGCCAAATTTATAGAAATCAAAGCAGGACTGCTCCTGGAGTTGGATCGACGCAATGATTCTACAGATATCAGCAGATTTGCCGTGATTGGGGTCATCAAGGTACAGCCTGTCGATAAAAAAATCATATTGCTGCAGGTTAATTTTGCGCTTGACTTCGATTTTGAACGCAAAATGCTTAGCCTGGATGCCAGCCTTTACAAATCAAATCTGCTGACCTATCAGCTGAAAGGAGACTTGATCATTCGTTATGCATGGGGCGCGCAACCCGTATTCATCATTTCAGCAGGAGGATTTCACCCCGCTTTTGTGCCGCCAGATAACCTTTCTTTGCCTGCGCATCCTAACCGCCTAACGATTAATTTTTTCGATAGCGATAATTTTAAGGTTTATTTCGATTGTTATTTGGCACTTACCTCCAACACCTTCCAATTGGGAGGAAATGTGGCGGTCATGGTCAAATTTTCTAAGTTTCGCGTTGAGGTATACCTTGGTTTTGATGTATTGTTCCAGTTCGAGCCCTTTCACATGGTTGCCGCTTTACGAGCGGGATTAGCCGTTTATTGGGGTAGTCACCAATTGTTTGGAGGTTCTTTCAGCGGTAACCTGGAAGGCCCCGAGCCCTGGCACCTTACTGGTACCGTTTCGTTCAGCATCTGGATTTTCGACTATGATCACCATATCGATGAAACTTGGGGCGAAGCCAACCCCGCCAGCTTGCCTTTGGTGGACCTGGAAGCCCTACTGCATAAGGCGGTGAGTGATAAAAATAATTGGTCGCTTGAATTGCCCCAAGGAAGCAAACTCAGCTACCGCAAGCAGAACAATCCATTAGCGTTGCGTGCTGATCCACTGTCTGGCCTTCACATTACACAACAACAAATTCCGCTGGGTGTACGCATCGATCAGTTGAGTTACCAGCGTCCGAAAGGTGCTCGTAAATTTGACTTAGGCATCGACTCTTCAGTAGGCGAAGAAGGAGCAATCAGTAAGGATTACTTTGCACCTGCGCAATACTTCGACCTAAGTGACAACGAAAAACTATCCAGAAATTCCTTCGAACTCATGCCTGCAGGGGTATCCTTTGCTTTTCAGGACATTGTTGGAGCGGGTGCCCCTCAAGCCATAGAATATGCCTACGAAGAGATTTATTTTGACCACAAGCATCAGCAGGATAGGCCCAAGGCGGGTGGAGGTAAACTCAGTGATCAAGATTTCCGAAACTGGTCATTAGGCAATAGCATCCATCGTTCCAAGGAAGGACGTAAGGTACAGCGTACTCAATCAACGGAAGCTATTAAAGTTAAGTTGAGTCAAGAAAACTTCATGATTGTCGACAAACTTAGCGGCCAAAAGCTTGCGAATGCTCCAATCAAAGCAAGTATGAGCGAAGCGGAATACGAAATTTGGCTCTTGCGCAAGAACAACCCTGAATTGGAATTAGTCGTGGTTCCAGAATCAGAATTAATTTAACGTTTACACCCCATATGTCATGCCAAAAATCACTTTTTTTCCATGGTTTCGGCGCGGTTTGAGCAATCATTTGGATACCATCGATCCTTTGAGGCTGATAGAAAATGCAACACTCCGCTCCAATGCCGTGATAAAACTCAAATTGCTGGCCGATGATCGAGAAACGCTCAATTCAGTGCAACAAAAGCTCGAATTGTTGGGGGCCGGTGACGTAACAGGGTTTTCTGCACAGGCGATAGTGAAAACTGATCCTCTGGCCAGAGTTAACGATTTTGAACCCAATTTTTTGCCTTATATTGACTTTTATGATGAGGACTTCCCTTGGCGCTTCACCCCAGGTAATGCCAATCAAAAACGCCGATTGCGCCCCTGGCTGGTGCTCGTAGTGCTACGAGAAGGTGAGTTTGAAAAGGTTCCTTTTGAAAAAGGTATGCTCAATTCCTCCATTCGAATCTTTCCTGCTGCCCAGCCTCAAGTTTTCCCAGATCCATCACAAACCTGGGCCTGGGCACATGTGCAAGTCAATGCCCAAACAGATAAGCCACTCGATGAAGTCCAGGCCAATCCCAATCGTGGGGTGTCTCGCCTGATTTGCCCACGCAAGTTGAGCCCATTTACTGCTTATTCTGCTTTCGTATTACCCGCCTTTGAAGCTGGTCGTTTGGCTGGTTTGGGTGCAGATGATGCCGAAATCGAACAAAGCAACCCTTGGGCTCCTTCCTGGGGTTTGGATCAAGATCAATGGCCTGTTTATTACTCCTGGAACTTCCAGACGGGTGCGGCAGAGGATTTTGAATCCTTGGCTCGCCGAATCAAGCCTGCCAAGTTGGGCGCCAAAGTAGGTAAACATTTATTGAATATCAGCAATAGTGATTATGGGGGCACTTTATTCGACTTTAAAGAAGCTTTACCTGGTTATCCTGCGGGAATTGTGCCGCTGGAGGGTGCCTTAAAACCGCTCCAAGTCAATGAACCGCCCACCCCTAGTATATTGAACAGGGGTGCCATCGCGCCCTTTGATTACGTTAAAAACCTCTGCGAGGTACTCAATTTAGGGGTGAATTCAGGAGAAAGCATTGCGAAATTATCTCAGTCGACCCAAAATCCCCTGTTTTTGGAGGGTGACGCACTCGATGATGACCCCTTAATTGTTCCACCTATTTATGGCCGTGCGTATACCCAAGTAGATGATCTCAATGGTGAAAAACTTGATGTACTTAAGCTCAAAAACTGGCAAGAGAACCTCAATCTTGATCCAGCTTTGCGTGTAGCGGCGGGAATAGGTGTACGAGTGGTGCAGGAAAATCAGGAGTTGTTCATGGAAGAAGCCTGGCAACAACTAGGAGAATTGCAACAACTCAATCAACAAGCCAAATTGTTGCAACTCTCAATGGCGGTATCCGAAAGTGCTTTCCAAAAACATTTCCAAACCCAAGATAGCAATACCGTGCTTATCCTCGGCCACTCCGTTTTGCATTATGATACTGGAACATTAAATCCAGAGGGTCGAGACACCTTCCAGCGTTCTTGGGATACTGCTTTTCTCAATCCAGCTTTTCGACGCATCACCCGCAGTGGAGGGCCAATCTCCAAACGAGCCCCCGCGCTCTTCAACAGAAATATAGCCGTTTTTTCACAAGTTAACATTACCACTACGTTCATCCTGTTGCCCAACAACAACACCTACCTTAGCTTTAATTTTGAGGGCTTAAAAAAACAATTGAAAAAAGAAATCCCGCCGGTGCGTTTGGAGGCCATTCAAAACTACATCAGCGCCATAAAAACCATAAATGGCCTACTCAGCAGGAAGCCACTAATAAATAAAAAAACGACCAACCTTAAAACCAGTTTGGAAAGCACCCAAAATCATCTAATCCATCTTCTGGATCCGAATAACAGTTTTGTCCGAAAGTACAAAGTGATGAGTACCCCCGCCGGAACACCAGTTAAAGATAATCCCCGCAACAGCATCAGCAGTTTTAGTTTCAACCCACAGTTCAATGACCCTGCGTATGAATACTTGGTGGCGACCAATCGAGATATGTTTGTTCCCAACCTGCAAAACGTTCCTGAAGATACCTTCAGTTTATTTGAGGCCAATCCTCATGTCATTGAGGCGTTTCTGGTAGGGCTTAACCACGAAATGGCTCGCGAATTTTTATGGCGTGGGTTTCCTGCAGATGCCAAAGCTTCTTTTTTTCACCGTTTTTGGGACTACAACGATGCTTCTAGCCCATTGATCCCGCCAAAGTTCGATGTAGAGCCATTGCAAAACTGGAAAACAACCTCCCAACTAGGACAACACAAACCCGGAAACGCGAATGGGGCCAGCGAAACCTTATTTTTCGTCGTCCGGGCCAAGTTGGTACTAAAATACCCCAACCCTGTGGTGTACGCGGTGAAAGCCGAATGGGCAAATGGCTTGCGAAGTGTGAAAAAGAGCCTTGGCCCTAAGGATATCGCCTATCCTAGTATCCGCGCTTTTATTGAGCCCGACTACTTATTTCTTGGGTTCGAGGGATTAAAAGAAGCTGAATTGCCCGGCTCTGATAACCCCACTGACCAGTTACCTGGTTGGTATTTTGTATTCAGTGAGCGCCCTGGAGAAGTACATTTTGGCTTAGACGCCGGAAAAGATCCCGCTGCTGACAATAGCTCCTGGGATAGTTTGACCTGGAGGGATTTGCCTAGAGTACAATCAATACTGGATTTGGAGCGCGATATTCCCCCTCACCCCAAACGAGGTAATCTGGCCTGGGGCAAAGGCCCTACACACGATCCCAATGACCCAGCTTCCGGTGAAGGAGATGCTGCACAAATGGCTGCAATTTTGTACCAAAAACCCGTGTCCATCATCATTCATGCCTCTAACTTGATCCAAACAACCCCATAGTATGAGCGATCAATTCACTACCCTACGCGACACCTACGCTCAAAAGCGTCAAATTGTCCAGCATACAGAAAAACAACTTTACCTGCAACTCCAGCAGCAGGATATTTTATTACAACAAATCCAGGCTACCCAACAAACCCTGGGGCTGGCTGCCTTACCAGCCAACCACGAACTTAGTAAGGCTTGGGTCATCAATCAACAACTGATTGACGATCTTCGCAGCCAGCTGTCTCGTGAACACCCCTTGCTTGCACAAGTTGGTAAAGCATTTCACGAATCCGAATCCATGCAGCAGCGTGTAAGTCATTTGAGTGATGATGTACCTGTATTGCTATTTCCATTGCGCATCCAGACCCGCTTTCGGGTCACGAAATACATTGCGCGCAATTGCCCGCCTTCACATGTACTGAACATCAATGCCTTGCCGTCCCAATTCCGCTTGCTCACTCTGGCTCAGATGCCCACTATTGAGGTAGGAAACACCACTACTGATTTTTTGCTAAGCACTTTGTCCAACAAAAGCAATGCTCGAGAATTAGTGAAAATGCTGAGCCCCGATACCGCCAAACGCTGGAAGAAGCAAGAAGATCTGCATGAATTGCTGGTAAGGATTTATCCCGATGATATTTTATTACAAACCCATGAAACTGCGTTGACCCCTGCTGAGCAAAAATCAGGAGAAGCGTTCTGGGCGACGATGTGGCTATCAAAACGCCAGCAAGATGCCGCTGCAACAAAGGCTGCGCAACAAAACGCTTGGCACCAATTGGTCAGCACGCACCGAACCCAGCGCAGCACTTGGATTGCTCAAAAAATGTTCCCAACAAATTATGATCAAGCCTCTCATGTTGAACAGCTTCAATTTCCATCAGTAGAACTTAAAAGCGCAGCCTGGACCCGAGCAGCTGAAACCTATTTGTTACCCGATGCATTTGTTGTACGGGTTTATTTTTCCGATACTCAGTTCAAAGAATACACAACACAACCACTAGCGGCTCAGCTCAAGTTAGGTTTGTCACCGACCGAGGCTCCTCATGACGATATAGAACAACCAGATGGAACTTTGTTGTTACCAGATAGCATTCGCTGGATGACCGACTTTGATGCTGCTGAACGGATGGGAATGGCGCTAAAAATTAACCTCAGCCCAGCCGAAATGGAAGCTGGCGTTAAAAAAATGATCGTTTTAGGAGTAAAAACCGCAGCATCACCCAGCGCATCCAAAGTCCTTCTGGAGGAATTGTGGCAAAATCATACCCATAAGCCTTTCGGTCTGTCTTTTGTGCCTCCTGGTACCCCCACCAACAATTTGGAAGGGCACCCTTCGGGGTTTAATCCTGATGAACAATCTTCCTTACAATCTTTTGAACTTCAGTTCGGTACACCACAATTCGATTCCAAGACCAGTATCACTACCGATGCGCAACGTTTCGCACAAGCATTGGGTATTGATGCAAGTTTGTTTCAAAGAATAGCCAATGCCGGGATGAGCAATGCCAGTTCGGGATTGTTGATGAACCAGGCTCTTTGGCCGGCTACTTTAGGATATTATCTCGAACATTTTTTAGCACCCGCGGTGGATGGGCAGGACATCGCTTATCTTAAACAATTTTTCCAAAAACAAGTACTAGCCTCTGGTCTGCTACCAACGTTTCGGGTGGGCAAGCAGCCC
>JAAFHQ010000012.1:0-12603 GCA_013298445.1 Chitinophagales bacterium
TTTTTTTTTTTTTTGTTTCAACTATGCACGTAGAGTGGCAGATTATTGGACCGAGAGCAACCGTGATGCAGCTTTCCCTGCCGCAACCAGCGCAACTCGCAACGTATTCAGTCAGGCTTCTACCCTTCATCTTTTGGATGGTTCTTTCATTCGTTTGCGCAACATCTCTTTGGGCTATACGCTGAAAGGCAGCCAATTAAAAACCAAGGCATTCCAGAATGTACGCTTGTATGTAATGGGACAAAACCTGTGGACACTGCGTGCAGAAGGATGGGAAGGCCGTGGTCAGGATCCAGAAATCGCTGATGCGGGTAATGCCAACCTCCGCCAAGGGCAATCTTTCTTTACACCACCACAAGCCAAGATGATTACTGGCGGTTTGAACATCACGTTTTAATTACTCCTATAAAACACAAGCAGAATGAAAATATTTGCTAAATATATGTCGCTGATTGCCCTGTTTTTTGCCTTCAGCGCCTGCGACAGTGAATTGGCCATTGAACCTGAGCAATCACTTTCGCCAACAGTTACTTTCAGCAATGAGGCTGGTGCACAGGCAGCCTTGTTTGGCGCCTATAGTGCGACTCAAAGTTTGGACGTTTTTGGTGGCCTTTCCTTTGTGATCAGTGAATACATGACCGACAATGTACGTTTCGTGGGTTCTTTTCCTACCCTTCAGGAAATCAACAACTACGTTACGATTGCAAGTAACACCAACGTCCAGGGGATGTGGGCAGCACATTACTTCGCGATTCTTGCCGCCAATGCAGTGATTGACAATGTACCTGGTGTAGTTGACCCGGGTTTTACTGATGCTGAACGCAAACAATTCATTGCTGAAGCAAAATTCATCAGAGCACTGACTTATCTGCAATTGGTGAATCTATGGGGCCAACCCTATCAGGTCAATAATGGCAATACTCCTGGCGTTCCATTGGTCCTCACTGGTGGTGCCTTGGTAGGTGATATTGTCAAGCCAGCCCGCAATACGGTTGCAGAGGTGTATACTCAAATTGAAAAAGACCTCTCTGAGGCGTTACCCGATGTAGTTAACAACTTTGCAGCAGCCGATCAAACCCGTGGCCGGGCAACCAAAGGTGGTGTAAATGCGCTCTTGAGTCGGGTAAGTTTATACAAAGGGGATTGGGCAAAAACCATCCAGTATGCTGATGCCATTCTTACTGGCAATAACCTTTATGCACTGGCAGGGGACTTTACCTTTTACGATGCCAATACCAGTGAGGACATTTTTGCCATTCAGATGACCGCTACGGATAACTCACGTACTGGTTCCGGAGGCTTGGGAGGTTATTTCCTACCTGCGTCACGGGGTGGTCGTGGAGATGCGCCGATGTCAGCAAGTATCCTTGCTGCGTATGGTACTGGCGACAAACGTTTGAGCAGTTTATCCTTTAATGGCACCGATGCAACAACCGTGAGTTCCACTTTTACCAATAAGTACAAGGATGGAACCACCAACGCAGACAACGCGCCCATCCTGCGGGTAACCGAAATGGTACTCAACAAAGCCGAAGCATTGGTAAAAAGCACCAATACGGTTAATGCTGATGCCATCACACTGGTCAATCGCCTGCGTACCCGCGCGGGTTTGACCCCATTTGATGCTGCTCAGTTTACAGATGCCAACGCACTGCTCACTGCTATTCTCAACGAGCGCCGCCTGGAATTGGCTTTTGAAGGCCACCGTCGGATGGATTTGCTGCGCAACGGGTTGCCACTGCGCACTTCGGGTACCACTGGCCCCATCTCCAAACCAGGTGACCCAAAGGTGATTTTACCAATCCCTACCCGGGAAATTGACCTGGGGGCAGCGTTGCCACAGAATACGGGATACTAATCTAATGATGAATGATGAATAATAAGTGATGAATTGAAAAGCCCCGGGTGGATAATTCCACTCGGGGCTTTCGATTTTCATTCATCACTTATCACTCATCACTATTAATATCCGCCCTCTTTTGGAGCAGGTGGATCTTGCTCAACATCACCAGGGCCTGCAATGCGGAATTCTGCGCGGCGGTTCATGTAGCTGGAATTGGTTGGCACTAGATTGTCAGCAGAACCTTTCCACTGTAGTACAAAGCGACCACGGGTAACGCCGTGGCTATTCACCAAATGTTCGATTACATTTTTGGCACGCTCATAGGACAACTGGTTGTTGACACTTTCTGAACCGGTACTGTCAGTAAATCCGGTAACCACCAGGCGGATGTTTGGATTGGCTTTCATCATACGGCCTACACCAGCCAAGTTGCCATAATCAGAATATTTGATCTGAGAGCTGGAACTGGGGAAGTGCAACATCGGCAAAAACCATTCTGCTGCACTGGAACGGTTATCCGTGATTTGGTAGTTTTGCAAGGCTTGATCGATCAATTCTTTGACCCGCTCTTCAGTAACGCCTCCTCCATTTCCTGGGCGACCAGGGCCACCCGCTTGAGGATTGGTCACTACACCGTTTTCATCCACTTTTTCAGTAGCCTGGGGCATGTAGAAAGGTTCTTTATCGATGTGATCAGGAACTCCATCGCGATCCGAATCCAGCGTGCGACCTTTAGTGTCTACCATTGCACCAGCTGGAGTGTTTGGATCTTGATCAATGGCGTCGATAACGCCGTCGCCATCTTCATCCTTGATCAAACCGGTGGTACGTTGGTTGATTTTGTCATCAATAGAATTCAACACCCCATCCATCGGGTTGATCCAGTAGAGGGGCTCGGTTTGGCTGGATGCATTGCCGAGGTTGAAATTAATGCTGAGGTTGGTAAAAGAAACAACATCGCGGAAGGTCGATTTACCAGAAGCAATATTGTCAACGCGGTCGGCATAACTACCCATAACCATCATTGCTTGTTCTTCTAAACCAATGTTCACTTTTTTGCCCAAACGAAAAGAGATTCCTCCTCCCATAGCAATATGAGCGCCCTCACTTACATCTAAAAATCCTTTTTTCACCACTTCATTTCGGGGCTCAGTTCCATCCTCGATCCGGTTGGCTTCAAAGGCGTCCAAGCCTCCTCCCGCCATAAAATAAAGGTTGGTTCCTCGTACTGGTTTATCCCAACGCAAGCTGTTTAAGGACATAACGCCATAGATGGTCCCTGACATCCAAGTAGTTTGATATTCCCGATTGATATTAGTTGTCGCGTCATTCATCCCTTTCAAGTCAGCGTACAAAAAGTCGCCGCGCAATGAAAAAACGTAGTCCAGTGCTTTCCGAAAGTGCAAACCAACTCCATATGAGGGTTTAAAAGTGGCATCTCCGCCCAGGATTGCTGCGCCTCCATTCACCCCAATTTCGAACATGTTCTTGGGTATGGCCAAACCGGAAGTTTTGGGTGCTTCTTTCACGGGTTTTTCAGCCTTTGCTTTGGGCTCTTTATCACCTTTTCCTTTGGCTGGTTTTTCAGTTTTTGGTTTTTCCTCCGTAGTTTCAATGGCATCCTGCCCCCAAACCAATCCGGAGCAGAAAATCAGAAGGAACAATAACATAGTACGTTTTTGCATGGTTTTGGATATTAAATCAGTTAAGTATTGGGATTATATCGGTTTTTGAATTTATGCTCATAACGATCCATACAACCATTATGTGGCGTAAAATTGTTCCAAAGCAAAAGAAAGAAACCAGGCAGTGCGACAAAGGTGGGCGAAATGATTTGAAAAAAAAACACACGGCTTCCACCTCTCCACGTATGCGAAGGTAAACTTTTTGTGAAAGGTTTACGAGCCGAACCAACAGCAGGCCTGCATTTTAGGTATAAAATAACCGAAAAATGACCAAAGTCCGCTGATCCGGCAAAAATAGGGCATATTTTATCACAAACCAAGGTTTCTTATCTGTTCAAACGTTGATACAACAGATATTTTTCTTATTTATACTCATTTTTTTGTAAAAGTCACTTTTGGTAGCTTATTAATGGGCAAAAATAAGTACTCCTTAGATTGCACTTATCAGGTATCCCTTTGTAACTTTCCGGCCTTAGTACACCAGAACTTCAATAGTGTTTTATGCTAGACAATTGGCTTAGCCCGGTCAACCTCACTGCTTTATCCCTTTCTAATTTGGACGCAGACCATTTAGGGTCGCGACTATATATCCACACGGAAACTAATTTTCCCGATTTGAAAGGGGTTCAAATTGCCCTGGTTTGTTTAAACGAAAAGGAGGGCTTCGCCTTGCGCAAAGCCTTGTATACCATGAGTTTCCCCTTTGAAGGTTTACACATTGCCGACCTGGGCACCATCCGAAAATGCACTGCCGAGTTCATTATGCCCGTCCTGATTGAATTGCACGAAAGCAATATTTTGCCCATCCTCGTGGGTAGCGATCCCTCTTTGATGCAGATTCAATACAAAGGCTTGCAGCACGAATTGCAGCACATCAACATGGTTGCGATGGATGAATTTATCCGCCTGAGTGTACCTAATGAAAACAAAACCCCGGACTTGTTCAACGACATTGTTTTCCAAAAAAAATCCAAACTTTTCCACCTCGGCATCATCGGCTGCCAAACTCATTTCACCTTGCCGGCCACCTACCGATTGATGGATGAATTGCACTTTGACTACATTCGTTTGGGGACAGCCCGAGCCAATCTGGCGGAGGTGGAACCCATCATCCGGGATGCCGATTTATTGGGTTGCCAGGTAGCTGCCCTCAAATACAGTGAGGCACCTGGTCAGGAAAACGGCAGCCCCAGCGGTTTCAGCGTGGAGGAAATTTGTCAGCTTTGTCGCTATGGAGGAATGAGTGAAAAAGTGAAATCTTTTGGCATTTTTGGCTATAAAGCTTCACTGGATCGCAAAGCACAAACGGCCAGTGTATTGGCGCAAATGATCTGGTACTTCCTCGATGGTCTTAGCCACCGCAAAGGGGATTTCCCAATCAGTACTGAGGGGCTCACGGAATACATCGTGGAAGTAAAGTCCCTGGATTTTACGGTCACTTTTTGGAAAAGCCAACGCAGCGGGCGCTGGTGGCTACAGGTACCCGTCAAAACAAGCAAACAACAACAGCGGCATCGGCTGATTCCCTGTTCTTACAATGATTATAAATTGGCTTCACAGGGGGAATTGCCGGATCGGCTGGTGAATGGGCTGAAAAGGTTTTTGTGAATGACGAGTTTTTCGAATGACGAGTGACGAATTTGGAGCGCTGCCTCCCCTATTCGTCACTCGTCATTCGGATTATTCGTCATTCACAACACCCGCTCCAGCGCCATCCCTCGCGACCCTTTAATCAATATCGCTTTATTTTCCCAGTTTTGTCCGGTAAACCAATTTTTCAACGCCTCTACATTGTCAAAGTGCAAACCGCCCAATTGTTGCGCAACCGCCGCAAAGTGTTTACCCACCAAAACGACTTGTTCAAAGCCCAAGCCATTGGCCAATTGGGCAATTCGTTCGTGTTCGAGTGGAGCAGCATCGCCTAGTTCAAACATGTCTCCAAGGATAACCACCTTGTTCCCTGAGCCATTTTCAGCAAAAGAACGCAGCGTTGCTTCCATACTGCTGGGGTTGGCATTATAGGCATCCAGTAAAATCGAATTGCTTCCCCAAGGTACCCACTGTGAGCGTGCCTTGATTTTTGCCCCTGGGACTTTAAAATATTTGCCCAAGGTGACTGCAGTTTTGATGTTTTGGAAATTGTGTACCCCCATCAATTTGCTGTCCGCCTCTATTAATCGTTCATTTTCATCCAAAAAAGCTACCCGAATAAAGGGTTGTAATTGTAGCAGTTTAACTTCATAGGGTTTGTGGTTGGGGGCAGGGCTTTCGCTGAGTTCGTAAAAGATTCTTTTTTTGACCGAGGTAGACAATTCCAACAAGAAGGGTTCGTCATTGTTGACAAAGGCTAAGCCGTTGGTCTCCGCCAAATAACGGTACAGTTCTGACTTACCTTTTTTTACCCCTTCTATCCCCCCAAATCCTTCCAGGTGGGCCTTACCGATGTTGGTAATCAAACCATGCGTAGGTTCCGCGATGCGGCACAATTGGTCAATTTCCCCTTGATGGTTGGCACCCATTTCGATTACAGCTACTTCAATCCGTGGGTCGAGTTGCAGCAAGGTAAGTGGCACACCGATATGGTTATTCAGATTGCCCTGCGTGTAATGCATCGGATATTGGCTGCTCAGTACCGCAGCGATGAGCTCTTTGGTGGTGGTTTTGCCATTGCTTCCCGTAATGGCAATGATGGGGATGTGCAATTGGCGACGGTGATGCCGCGCCAGGTCCTGCAAAGTTTGGAGCACATCATGGACTACGATGCATTTATCGTTTTCGCCCAATCCAGTGTCGTCCACTATGGCATAACTGGCCCCTTTCTCCAAGGCTACCAGGGCGTATTGATTGCCATTAAAATTGTCGCCACGCAAAGCAAAAAATAAGCATCCAGGCTCAATTTTGCGCGAATCAGTAGAGACTTTGCCAGCACTAAGAAACAGTTGATAAAGACTTGAGATTTCCATGTCGTTAGGGTACACGCTATTCAGACTGGAAAATTAAGTAAGGTTTGGCAAACTTAGTAGTAGGGCAAAAATAAATGTTCATTTTTCTAGAGCCAAAGGATTAGATGAGACACTTGAAATGAACCGTTTACTCATCTAATCCTCTGGCAAAATGAACACTTATTTTTTTATCGCCCTTACCTTGCTTTAAGAAGAGATAATTTAATAAAGTGAAAAACGAATAGTAAAAAGTGAATAGCGAGTAGCACCATTGGGGAAAACGAAGACAGTTGAGCAGCATCCATTCATGCTACTCAACTGTCGAGAACTGAGTTATTTCACACATTCAAACCCAGTTGCCTTTGAAGGGCTATCTTCTGTGGTTTGTTTGACTATAGAAAAATTCTGATTTGATTTCAGGTTCAATTGATAGCTTCCAGTGCCGCCACAACTGGTGCTCCATTCGCGGGTAACGGCAAACAAATAAATGCCATTCTGGGGTACTACAAAATCAGTCACCGTCTCCCCGGCAGTGTAATCGCTGCAGGCTTTCCCCTCCGTACAGCGACGTTCTTTCAAAGACATGGTGAACAAATTGGTACTTCCCAGTGCAGTGCCTGGCAAATAAAGGGCAATTTGGGCAACGGAACCTGCGCTGACGGAGTTGACGGCAAAGCTTACTTTTGCTCCTTTTTCGAGCTCCACCTGAAATACATCCTGGCAGTCGGTTCCAGAAGCACATTCCCAGGCATAGGAACCTGTGTAGGATTTGGTTTTTTCGGCGATAAAATCCTCACTTTCCTGTTTTTTACAAGCAAGTGTACAGCTTAACAACAAAACCAAAGAGAGGGATGAGGAAAAACGAAAACGATTTGACATAGTCATTTTACATTAAGGTTTTAAGTATTTCCTTTATGTGTCCCTTGCCATTCGATTCGTTCCAGATTTTTTTCAAAAAAAAAGGGAGGCAGTGAATCAACACTACCTCCCCTTTTTTGATCAAAAGATCATTACTTATTTATAGCGACGGTCAACACGTCTTTGTTTCACTTTGAACTGGTTGCCACCTGGTTTGTCATTGGTAGCTGAACCACCCATGCGGCTCATGGCACAACGGAAACCAAGGGTACGATCTGCATCGTCTTCATCCTTGAAGCGACGGGCACCCGGAGAAAGCCAGTATGCACGATCGGCCCAGGAACCACCTTTGTATACGCGAGCTTTGTCGCTTACAAGGGTGTGCTGTTCAAAATCGTAGAATGCTTCAGATTCTTTATCACCATCCCGGTAATCCAGCGCATTGGAGCGGCGGATGTTGTCACGGGTAGCCAATTCATCATCTTTGAAATACCGGAATTTGATGCGACCCAAACTGTCTTTTTCAACTGGACGGCCGTCCTCATCGGTTTCAACCGTTTTGTATTTGTTACCCCGAACCGGGTTCAAATCGTGGTTGTCAGCATCACGCAAAGTTTGGCTAGTCAATGGGCGATAAACATCAAAAACCCATTCGTTGACGTTACCCGCCATGTTGTACAAGCCAAAATCGTTGGGTAAGAAGCTACGTACTGGCGCGGTGACGGCAGCGTTGTCGTTCAACTTACCAGCGATACCCATGTAATCCCCAGCTTCTTTTTTGAAGTTGGCCAACATTTGACCCTGGTATTTGTCGTGCTTCTGGTAGCGCAAGGTTTGTCCATTCCAAGGATAGTTGCGACGATCGGTATAGTTTTCATCGCCTTCAGCAGATTGGTTGCCACGGAGGGCCAAAGCTGCATATTCCCATTCTGCTTCAGTAGGCAGGCGGTATTCAGGCAACATGATACCATCTTCAAAACGCGCTGGGCGCTCTTCACCGGTACGGAAGTCCTTGAGGTTTTTGCGCACATTACCTTCGTACTGGCCTACGAGGTAAGAGCCAGTGCTGAAGCTATCGTCGTCTTTTTGTTCGTTGTTTTCGTTGAGAATACCCCGTTTGATGAGCAACATTTCGTTCACCCTGTCGGTACGCCAGAGGCAGTATTCCGTTGCTTGGGTCCAGTTGACACCAACTACGGGATAATCATCAAAGGAAGGGTGGCGAAAATAAGTATTCACCATAGGTTCATTGTACGACAAATCATCGTACCAAACCAAGGTATCAGGTACAGCCTTGCGGTATACCTCAGGATACGTTTCTCCATAAACCCGACCTACCCAATAGGTGTATTCGCGGTAGTCGATATTGGAAACTTCCGTTTCATCCATGTAAAAGGAAGAAACCGTAACGCGGCGAGGGACGTTGTTCCACTCGTACATCACGTCTTGCTGGGTTTGACCCATCGAGAAAGTACCACCCTCAATCGGAACGAGGTTGGGACCGGTGATTTGACCCTCATAATTCAGCTTCTCGAAGCCTCCCCATTTGGTATCATTGTAGTTCCAACCCGTGGTGGAAGAAGCTTCCTTGCTCTTACAGGAGGTAAAAATCACTGTGGCGACAAGGAGGTAAGCACCAAACTTCAACAACTTTTTCATTATAAATGACCAATTTTTTTTAGAGAAACGACCAACCTGAATTGGCATTATTTACGAGCTTGTATAAATTCTTTCCGAGCTATAAGGGCCCCCTTTTAAACAAACTCCAACTTCATTCATTTGACTTTATACCGAACGCTGTGTTCAGCGAATTAGTATACGACTGCAAAAATTTTGTCTTTTGCCGCCGTATATTTATCGAGCGCCAAAAATAGAAAAAAAAATTATCTAAAGAATAGTTTGGGGCATTTGATAGTCTGTTTTAATCGCAGGGATAGTATGATAGTGCATTTCAAACTGAGCGATCAGAAAGCATCGGCAACTGTGATTGTCGTTTTGGTTTTGGTTTTATTTACTTCGACAACACTGGCACCTTACTCACCTTCACCTCAAATTTCCGCGCCACAGGCACTTCCCTTTCCTCCAAATACTCCTCTTGCCGATAGGTTTTCACCAATGCCACTGCAATAATCCGCACCCGGGCATCGATGGCTTCGATGTAATTGTCGTTGGCCATTTCAAAGGTCAGGGTGCCCTGGGTGTAGGTGTTGTGGCGGGCGTAGGCAGCAGGGCCGTCGCCTTGGTCGAGAACTTTGGCGTCTTTGTTCATCACGCGGTACTTGATGTTGTTGCCGCCACGGGGTACGGTGAAATAGCTCACTCCATCCAGCGCCAGGGATGCCAAGGCACCGTAGGGGCCAGCGAGGTAGCCCAGTTTGCCTGCGGCACTAACGGCAGATTTGCCCAGCGTAGCCAGGCGATTGGCTTCGCTGTATTGTTTTTCGGCCTGCTCTCCTGAACCGATCCAATAAGCCCAGGCGATGACTTCGTAAGAGCGGTCGGTTTCATACTTGTTGCTGGGCAAGGTAATGGGCACTTTGCTGGAGGTAGAACCCGACCAACTGGCTTTGGCCGCGATGCGTTCGGTTTTGTCCGCCAAACTCACAATGGCTGTATCCGTACGCGCCAAAACCCGGCGGGTTTGTTTCACCATTTGTTTTTCAAAACGGGTTTCGTTGTTTTGGTATACGGTGTCGAACTTTTCCACCCATTTTACTGCGGTTACAAAAGTGCGGGACTTTTCGGTTTGAGGAATGCGTTTGATTTGCACCTTGATGGTGCGGTCTTTTTTGGTGTCGCTGCGGAAACGGAAGCGGTACACAGCCGCTTTGGGCACTTCGATGGTTTTTTCCTTGATCACTGCAGTGTTCACTTCTTTGAACTTGACATTGCTAGGAAATTCGGTGATTTCAACCTCCGCCAACATAGCGCCTACATTTTCACTGAAACTGAAGACGATTTTATCGCCTGCTGCGAAGCCATAAAACAGCTCTTGTTCTTCTTTGTTGGAGAACTGCAAGCTGAGGTCGCATACTTCGACGGGTTTGGAAGTCGCCGTCTTGTTCTGGGCATTCATGTAAAAAGAGCAGCAAAGGAGCAGAAGGAAAAATAGGTTTTTCATAGGAGTACTAAGTTCAGAATGATCGTTTTTATGTTTTTCGAAACGAATAGTCGCAGGTTTTTAATTTCACTAAAGCGACATTTTTTTACCACAAAGGAAAAATAAAGAGGACACGGAGGACACAAAGTTAGACGTTGACAAGTTTAACTCGTAAGCTAAAACTCTGTCAACGTCTAACTTTGTGTCCTCTGTGCCCCTTTGTGCTTTCTTTGTGATAAAATAATGTCGCTTTAGTAGATTCATAGCTTCCTGAAACGATGGTGAAGAGCTACGCCCGTGGCACCTCTTTTTGCAAAAAGACCTTCCCCGGGATACAAGGCCCATACACCGACTGCCCATCCCACATCCCTTCGAGATACCAGATCGTGTCTTTTTTCTTCAAAGTGAGATTGCCCCATTTGAGGCACCAGGCCATTTCATCCAATTTGGTGTATTGGATGATGCGGTTTTCTTTAAACACAACGGTATTGCCCTTTACTTCGCCAGTAAAGGCCATTTCTGCATGTACTTTTTCCACGCTTACGTAAGTAGTTCCAGTGATTTTATTGCCTTTTTGCTGGATGGTTATTTCGCAGTAATATTTTTGGCGAAAGCCACCCTCCTGTTGGGTCAGCACCCCAACCCATTTGCCATTTAACTCGTTGTTTTGGGCGGATAAGGCCAGGCTAAAGCTTAAAAGGACAAGTAAAATAAGATTCTTCATATTCCAGGTTTGGTGTTCAATTTAAATTTATTCTTCCTCACTTGCTTGATCTGGATGATGAAAAAAGCTAAAAATGGTCTTCCCATAATGTCTTTCCTGAAAATAATTGGGATGATGTTTATAGGTGTGGTGTGGATTGTGCTCCATGACGAACCAACCTGCTGGCCGCAGCAGCTTGTATTTGAAAACAAAATCTGGAATGGTATCCATGGTGTCCAAGGCATAAGGTGGTCCCGCAAAAATGTAATCGTAATCCTCCCCAGAGCTTTCCATGAAGCGGAACACGTCTGAACGAATGATGCGGATATTGTCGGTTATTTTTAAGGTTTCGGCGGTCTTTTTTACAAAATTTATGGCCGCCTGAAACTTGTCCACGTAGGTCGCATCGCTGCAGCCTCGGGAAATGAACTCGTAGCAATGACTGCCCGTGCCACCAAACAAGTCCAGCATTTTGGTTTCCTCAAAATCAATGTTGTTGTTGAGGATGTTGAACAAGCCCTCTTTGGCGTAGTCAGTAGTTGGGCGGGTAGGCCAGTTGTCGGCAGGTGGATCAAAACGCCGCCCCTTAAATTTTCCTCCAATAATCCGCATGGTGATTGATTTATATTCCAGCTACCAAATCCAGGTACAGGTGTTCGGGGATGGCGCTCAATTTGGTTCCGGCACGAAATCCCGTGGGCAATTTTACATAGTGCAGCGACTTGATGTAACGTTTGATCTGGCGCTGCAACTCCGACTGTTCATTGTAATGCCCACAAATCCACAGTGGGGTATACTCAGTCCCCAAACGAAATTGATCAAATACCAACAGTAAAAAATACAGCGCGTCCCGAGGGGTTTGATACGAAAACGAATTGCAAAAAATCAATTGCCCCTCGTGGAAATAAAAGATGAATACCCGATTGGGCATAAAATAGGCTGCAATGTTGTGTGGGGTTTCCAATCGGCTGCGCAACAGCGGTGCCAAGGCACTCACACAATGCACATATTCTGCTTCCGCTTGGATACCAGTAAGCCAATCGTGGCACACCTGGGGGATTTCGTATACTGCGTTGACGGGGTACCCCGGGATGACATCCGTGTGCACTAATGCGTTGCTATCAGGGGTAGTCAGGTGCTGTAGGTAAGTGCTGCGCTCCTCCGACCTATACCATTGGGAGGGTACCAGCGTAAAAGTGGGTGCAACCACAGCAGCGCGTACCGACCGGTAATTGCGGGTCAACATCTCGCGGGGAGCACTCAGATTGCTCAAAAACGTGGCCCAGTCCAACTGCCCTTGGGCATTGCGATCCAATAAATAGTGCTGATAGGCCTGAATTTTCAGTTGGTTGTCAACAACCGCAAAGCTGAAGCTGTCCGTCCCAAAAACTATGGATAACTTGCACAATGCCGAGATATGCGGCGAGTAGTTGTCCTCAACGATGTCGTACTTGATACTAGCCAAATGCCTG
>JAAFHQ010000012.1:12618-21114 GCA_013298445.1 Chitinophagales bacterium
TTATTTTCCCATCTTACATAATCCGTCAAACCGGGCGCCATCTTCAATGGCCAAGTTAGCTGCGGTGATGTTGCCGGTAACTACTGCGGTTTTATCCAATTGGAGCAGGCCTGACACTTCTACATCACCACTCACGAAACCCATAATCATTGCGTCGCGAGCCTTAATGTGGCCTTCTACCCGGCCTTCCTTTCCAACCACCAGTTTTTTTTCGCAGGAAAAGTCACCAATCACCACTCCGTCGAGGCGAACGTTTTCTCCAGATTGAAAATTTCCTTCTATTTTTGTGCCTTGTGCGATCACGCAGCTACTAAAACCATCACTTGGTGTAATGTTGGAATAGGTAATGCTTGAGCTGTCTTTTCTGACTTTGCTTGCTGCCGTAGACATAAAATAGTGTTTTTAGGATTTTTTTGAAAATGACATCTTTTCAGTCAAATCCGATGTTCTTGGGAATGATTTCAATATCGTTGGCAAATTAAGGCCAATTTTTAATAATCTGTACCTATGTCGCTTACAATTTTAGCTATTGAGTCTTCTTGTGATGATACTTCTGCCGCAATTGTACGCGACGGGCAGGTGCTGAGCAACAAAACCGCCAACCAGGAGATCCACCAAATCTACGGTGGTGTGGTACCCGAAGCAGCTTCTCGGGCGCACCAAATCAATATTTTACCAGTAGTTGAAATGGCAATTCGAGCTGCTGGTATTGACAAAACAGAAATTGATGCGGTAGCTTTTACCCGTGGGCCCGGGTTGATCGGCTCTTTGATCGTAGGGGTCTCTTTTGCCAAAGGTTTTGCGCTGAGTCGCAATTTGCCCCTGATTGAGGTCAACCACATGATGGCCCATGTACTGGCGCATTTCGCCGAAGACCCCAAACCCAAATTCCCCTTTCTCTGCCTCACTGTATCGGGTGGGCATACCCAAATCCTGATCGTCAAAGATTACCTCGACATGGAAGTCATTGGCCAAACCATCGACGACGCAGCGGGTGAAGCTTTTGATAAAACGGGCAAAATGTTGGGCCTTGACTACCCTGCTGGTCCAATCATTGACAAATTGGCCAAAACAGGGACGCCAAGTTTTACTTTTCCCGAGCCTAAAATTCCTGGGCTGGACTTTAGTTTTAGTGGGCTTAAAACGTCCATTTTGTATTTTTTGAAAAAACAGGTGAGCGAAAATCCACAGTTTGTCGAGGAAAACTTAGCGGACATCTGCGCTTCGGTGCAGGCCCGAATTGTCAGTATCCTCATGAACAAATTGCGTTTGGCCGCAAAAGAAACCGGGATAAAAGAAGTAGCCCTGGCAGGAGGAGTATCCGCTAACTCGGGTTTGCGCCAGGCGCTTGTCGAGGAAGGTAAGCGACAAGGCTGGAATACGTATATCCCTAGATTTGAATATTGTACCGACAATGCTGCCATGATCGGCATGACAGGGTACTATAAATTTTTGCAGGGGAAATTTGTTGGCCAGGATGTGTCTCCGGTAGCCAGGTGGGAACTTTCAACTCCAGTTTTGTAAGTTTCAATGTTATTATCTATCTTTATTTGTACTTTAATGCAAGGGCTTGCGTTTAACCGCAGATAAAGTATAATTTCTCTTAATATTTTTATACTTTGTTCACCCTTGACTAGATCACTGTTCTTAATTGTAATCACATGAAGAAAGCCATCATTCTTATCCTCAGTGTGCTTGTTGTCACCACTACAATTTTTGCACAAGGTGGTGTTGACTGGAGCGTAAATCCACAAAATCACGCCAACGTAAACATTCCAATACGCAAACCTGGGCGTGATGGCGACCTCCCTGTGTTACCAGTAGGTTACATCAACATCAGTCAATTCGCCGCCAATGGCGTGAGTATGCCAACTAAGGGCCCCAAAGGTTACCTATTGTTGTTCATTTTTGATGTTTCGATTTCGGGCCGCCAAAGTGAAATCGTTCACCAGGGGCAAACCCGCAAAGGGATTTGGTCAATTGCCAAAATTCTGGACCCGGGTCAACCCGCCTTTGAAGGGGATTTAGGCCGGAGTTTTACCAATACGCCTGAAAGCCCTGGTGCTGTAGTACGCGGATTTTTCTGGGGCGATCGTACTTCTTTGATCCGTTATCCAACCCATGCCGAGGCAGCCAATAGTGTAAAAAAATAGGCTTCGATTTCGTGGATAACTTAATCGTTGAACATGAATATCTTATTTTGGGTATTGTGGGTCATTGACTTGCTCTTGACTTTCGTGGTCATTTTAGCTGGAATCTACAGGGAAAACACGGGAGCTTTCAACAATAATAATTTCACGTTTGCCGTCGTACTCATGCTAATTTTAGTGGGTAGCATCGTGGTGCGCTACACCTTACAATGGCCACTAATTAGTGTGCTGCTAGCTGCTATACCGCTTTTGATTGTATTGATTCTCTATTTATTCGACCTGTAAGTTTACTTTAGGGCCGCCTCCCATTGCTTTTCGTCAAATCCCAGCAAAATAATTTTGCCATCCTGCTCCAACAAGGGCCTTTTGATCATGGAAAAGTTTTCAGGTATTACTTTGATGGCGCTGGAGGCATCCACTACCGAATCTTTTAAAGCTTGAGGCAGCTCCCGCCAGGTAGTACTACGGGTATTCAAAATTTCCGTCCAATCTTTTTGTTGCATCCATTTTTCCAGTTGTGCACTGGAAAGTCCTTGCACTTTATAATCGTAAAAGGTGTAACTTAATCCTTTTTTATCCAACCATTTGAGTGATTTTCTGACTGTATCACAATTGGATATCCCGTAGATTGTCAACATAATTTTTATGGCATTAAGGTGATGCTTACAATGGCTCAAAGGTAAGCGAGAAAAAAAAATTACAAAAAAATAATTCAATGTATAAACATTAATTGTCTTTACAACGTTATCTTAGCATCAATCAATTTTACAACCATTAAAACAAAAAAATATGGCAACCTGGAGCATCGATCCATCCCACTCTGAAATCACTTTCAAAGTACGTCACCTGATGATTTCTACTGTTAAAGGTAGTTTCAGTCAATTTGATGCCAGTTTGGAAGGCGATGAAAGCAACGACTTTGCCGATGCAAAAGTCTCCTTCAGTGCAGATGTAGCTAGCATCAGTACAGGCAACGAACAACGTGATGGACACTTAAAATCACCCGATTTTTTTGCCGCTGAAGAATTTCCAAAATTGTCTTTTGTATCAACAGGACTTGAAAAAGTTGGGGATAAAAAATACAAACTGCACGGCGACCTCACGATTCGTGCCACTACTAAACCCGTTGTACTTGATATAGAATATACTGGCTCCATGGTAGATTTCTATGGCAATACCAAAGCTGGCTTTGACATCAAAGGCAGCATCAACCGCCTGGAATACGGCTTAAGCTGGAACGCAGTCACTGAAGCAGGTGGAATTGTGGTGAGCGACGAAGTGAAGCTGGAGCTGGATGTGCAGATGACGAAGAACTAGAAAGTGAAAAGTGAAAAGTGAAAAGTGAAAAGTGAAAAGTGAAAAGTGAAAAAAATATACCAAACGGTGGAATCCAAATGGCGTATCTGCTTTTCACTTTTCACTTTTACCTTTTCACTCACATCGGTCTCCCCGAAATATACCCTTCCAAAGAAGATACCAAATTCTGGTATTGGGTTAGGATGGCTTGAAAGATATCTGAAGAGGAAATCATGCCTAAAACCTGATCCTCTACCACTACGGGCAAATGTCGGAAATGTTTTTCGGTCATAATGGTCAAACATTCTTCAATTTTAGCGTGGGGTGCTACAGTGATAACCGGAGAGGTCATCAAATCCTTGACCAAGGATTCACGGGAAGGTTTTCCTTTCAAAATCCCCCTCCGGGCATAATCCCGTTCTGAAAAAATACCCACTAATTTTGGGCCTTCCATTACCAGTAGTGCCCCAATATTGTGCCGCTCCAGTTCTTCGAGTGCTTTATATACCGAAGCATCCGGCGAAATGGCTAAAATCTCATTTCTCAATTTTCGATCCAAAATCTGTTGTACTTTCATCCTGGTAAATTTGTAGTGTGTGCTAAGGGGCGATAAAAAGTAAATGTTCATTTACTCCCTTCCAATGATAGTTATTTTTTGACAATTGAAAAAGAGCCTTAGTAAAATTCACCAAAATTTAAGCCTGATTCAAACCAGTTCCTCCAAAATACCTTCCATTACAAAAGATAAAGTACCCAGTAATTTGGAGCGATCACCCAGTTCAGAAACCTGAATAGACAAGTCATTCTTAAAGTCCACCAGGCAATATTTATTGATGGCTTGTTCAATGGGGTTAATGAAAAAACGTCCGGCTTTTGCCAGGACACCATCCACTATAATAATCTCAGGATTAAACAGGTGTACAGCTATGGACAAACCACGCCCCAGTTGAATGCCAATTTGGTGCAACAAATCAATGGCAAAGCCATCTCCTTCATTGGCTGCATCTACTACTGTTTCAATATTGACCTTAGCATCGCCCAAGTTTGCTAGTTTGGATGCTTTACCTTGTTTGATACCTTCTTTTACTTTTCGAAGCAAGGTTGAAGCCGATGTAATGACGTCCAGACAACCGACCTTGCCACACTGACACAACTCGCCGTCCGGGTCCATTTGAATGTGGCCTAATTCTCCGGCAAATCCGGAGGCACCATTCAGCAGCTCTCCATTGACCATGATTCCCAAACCTACTCCCCAGTCGATATTGATCGCCAATACGTGTTTTTTGCCCCGGCCCAGACCAAAGCGATGTTCTCCGAGTACGGTTGCTTTGGAGTCGTTGATAACATGGGTCGGCACCCCAAATTGCGCTTCTAGCTCAGACTTGATAGAGCCCCCACCTTGTACAATGGGATAGGTATAGTTTTGGCCAGTTTCGGGGTTGATCAAACCTGGCATTGATACACCAATCGCTTTTAAGGAAGGATGCGGCAGGCGCAGGTCTTCCAAAAAATTCCCTATTTCTTCGCGCAGGCGATTTGAAAAATCCGGATTGCGCTCGATGGGCAAATTGATGTCTTTCTCCTGCAATACTTCATTTTGCAGGTTAAAGGCCATTAGCTTGGTCGCATGTGTTGAAATATCGAGAATCAACACCCAATGGTAGTCTGGATTCAAGGAATAAAAAATGGGTTTACGGCCAAATTTGGCCGCACCGATTCCACTTTCTACAATCCAATGTTCCTGAATCGTTAGCTCTTTCACCAGGGTCGTAGTGGAAGGAACACTTGTATTCAACAAGCGGCTCAATTCAGCGAGGGTACTCGATCCAGAAAAATACAATTCACTGAGGATACTGCGTTTAAGGCGACTTTTTTTGATGTCAATTATCGACGCCTTGAGGTCTTCTACTTCTGCCATAACAAACAAAGATCAAGATGATGAAGGTGCTTTTGGGCTCAGGAACCATTATTGATTTGAGCAAGACTACCTCTTTTAGATTACCGTTTCTAAATTGGCAAAAATGCTGTTTCAGGGCTTGAAATTAATTCATCTTTTGGCAAAGAGGTAACCTCTAGTGCCTCAAATACCACATTCTGACTCAATTTTAGCATTTTTTCTTCAATCCAGGTCAATATATAAAAAAAAAGTGCCATACCCTTCTGGATATGGCACTTTTTTCACTACGTTGCAAGCGCATTATTCCGGCAAAGTGGATTGTTTTTCATCAATGACAATAGTTGATGACCATTTGTCGTGCCACATAATGCTTTTGTCGTTGAAGAAAATGGAAATGGCATTGAAGGGCACAAAACGGCACAAAGATCTTATTGCGATGGCCCCGCCTTCAGCTTGATAACCGTAATCGGAAACCACTCTGGTTCCAGTTGCCATTTTCCCTAGGGTTTTTCCATTGTTTTGCGATTCCATCAATGTGTAATACGCAAACTGTACTCCAAAGGTGAGCACAAGACTGGTTAGATTGTCGTTGGCCATACTCATTCCTAGTTGAATAGGTACCGCGAAACATTGAATAACAATCCCATCAATCAAATTATTTAAAAATCTTTTCCCGGTTGAGGCTGTAACCAACTGGGTGTTCTGTTCACTCTGCTCTTCGAAACTAAAATCGTCGAGTAGTTCATCTTCATTTTGCATATTGAGTGTTTTAGTTTTAATGTACTTCCAAATATACGCATAGGTTTCAAAACATAAAAAATTAAACCAACACTTACTCACCTCTAGCGACATTCATCTGAAATTTTGACGAATTTGCTACATTCGTCCCCAAGTACTTTCATTTCGCAAACCATTCTTTTTATGAGAAATTATTTACCCTTCCTGTGGGTCTTGGTTCCAGCAATCATCTGGGCACAGGCACCCGACCGCACGATGTACTACTCCCATGCTGCAAATCATTTTGAAGAAGCATTGGTATTGGGCAATGGCCGCATAGGGGCTACGGTGCATGGAGGCATTCAATCGGATAAAATTTTCCTCAACGAAGCCACGCTTTGGGCTGGAGGGCCAGTGGACCCCTATATGAATGCTGAGGCCTACAAATACCTACCCGCCGTACGTGAGGCCTTACGTCAGGAAAACTACCGTGCGGCGGACAGCCTCAATCAGCGCCACTTACAAGGGAAATATTCCGAATCATACGCTCCTTTAGGCACGATGTACATTGAGATGGGCCATGGTGCAGAAGCAAGCAATTACCGCAGGCAATTGGACCTCAGCACCGCTATATCGAGTACAACTTACCAGCAAGCCGGAGTTACCTATACTCGCGAGTATTTCATCTCCTACCCGCAGCAGGTGATGCTGATCAAATTGAGCGCCAGTCAGGCGGGTAAACTAAATTTCAAACTCCGTTTCAACAGCTTGTTGCCCAATCAGGTAAAAACCGATGCCAATGTACTTAGCGCCAGTGGAAAGGCGCCTTCTCATGCAGAGCCCAACTATCGGCGCTCCGATAATCCGGTACAATATGACCCTCAAAAAAGCATGCGTTTTTTGACCTTGGCAAAAATCATCAAAGCCGATGGAAAGGTGGTGCGCACAGACAGCACCATCGGTATTCAAGGGGGAAGAGAAGTCATTATTATGGTTTCCATTGCTACCAGTTTTAATGGGTTTGACCAAAACCCGGGTACAAATGGCAAAAACGAAGTGGCGTTGGCCAATGACTGGCTCAAAAAAGCGGAAACGATCAGCTATGCCAATATCCGCGCCGCTCATATCAAAGATCATCAAGGTTTTTTTAACCGGGTAGCGCTTCAATTGGCCGGCCGCAGCAGCAACGCCAGTTTGCCTACGGATGAACGTTTGAAACGTTTTGCAGAAGGAGCCAAAGACCCTGATCTGGAAATATTGTATTTCAATTTTGGCCGTTATCTCCTGATTGCCAGTTCGCGCACGCCCAATGTACCCGCTAATTTGCAAGGCATTTGGAATCACCAGATTCGCCCACCCTGGAGCAGCAATTACACGATCAACATCAATACCGAGATGAATTATTGGCCTGCGGAGTCCTGTAACCTTTCGGAGTTGCACCAGCCACTGCTGGGCTTTTTGGGCAACCTAGCCAAAACGGGCGCTGTTACCGCCAAAACCTTCTACAATGCAGGCGGATGGTGTGCAGCCCATAACACCGACATTTGGGCCATGAGCAACCCGGTGGGGCATTTTGGGGAAGGTTCGCCCAGTTGGGCCAACTGGAATATGGGTGGAGCCTGGCTCGCCACCCATTTGTGGGAACACTTTGATTATTCCCGGGACACAGTCTGGCTGAAAAACTATGGTTATGGACTGCTCAAAGGGGCATCCCAGTTTTGTTTGGATGTTTTGGTAGACGACGGAAAAGGCAATCTGGTCACCTCTCCTTCCACTTCACCCGAAAACATATTTATCACCACTACCGGATACAAAGGTGCTACACTTTATGGAGGTACTGCCGATTTGGGAATGATCCGAGAGCTTTTTATTCAAACCATAGCTGCTGCCAAAACGCTCAACCTGGACGCCGATTATCAGCAAAAGCTAAGTACTGCTCTGGGCAAATTGTACCCTTATCAAATCAGCAAAAAAGGACACTTACAAGAATGGTACCACGATTGGGCCGATGAAGACCCTAAACACCGCCACCAGTCTCACCTTTTTGGTTTGTATCCCGGCCACCACATCAGCGTGGATCAAACGCCGGAACTGGCGGCAGCGTGCAAACAAACCCTGGAGGTAAAAGGTGATGAAACTACCGGTTGGTCCAAAGGCTGGCGCACCAATCTCTGGGCTCGTCTGCGCGACGGCAACCGCACTTATAAAATGTACCGCGAGTTGATGCGCTACGTCAGCCCTACCCCTGATACGCGTTACAATGGCGGCGGTGGCGCCTACCCCAACCTGATGGACGCACATCCCCCTTTCCAAATTGATGGCAATTTTGGGGGTACTGCGGCAGTCCTGGAGATGCTGGTGCAGTCGCGCAGCAACGAAATCACCCTCTTGCCCGCCCTACCCGACGCCTGGGCCAACGGATCGGTGCGCGGTGTA
>JAAFHQ010000120.1 GCA_013298445.1 Chitinophagales bacterium
ACAAGACTTGGATCTAAGCAAACTGGAGCGGGTCAATGGATCTTTTGTTTCGCCAGCGTTACAGGAGTATTTTTCTGATGTAGTCTACCAAAGTCCATTAAAAATTGGCAAGCAATCTGTGGTGCTGTCTTTTATTTTTGAACACAAAAGCAAACCCGAACCTCGGCCCCATTTACAGCTCTTGCGCTACATGCTGGACGCCTGGACGGAGCAACTGCACCAAAACAACAAAAAACTGAATCCCATTATTCCGATCCTGGTGTATCATGGCAAACAGGGATGGAAAAAGCGGGATTTTGACAGCTACTTTGGAAAAAAACTGCCAGAAAGTATCTTGCCATTTTTGCCGCGTTTTGACTACATCTTTACCCACGTCACGGATATGAGTGACGAACAAATTTTGGAATTGGGGACAGGTTTGCTGATCAATACGTTTCTGATGCTCAAACACATCCATGATCCCGACTTCATCATGCAAAACGCAGAACTCATTTTCATCAACTTAACCGAACCCCATAGCCAGCAGGATTTCATCGTACTGGTACTTGCCTATTTTTACAAAAATTCGCAACTTGCAAAAGAAAAAATCCACAGGTTCATTCAAGACTTACCAAAAACGCTAAACAAAACCGCCATGAGTACTTATGACATGATCCTGGCAGAAGGAATAAAGATCGGTATTGAAGAAGAACGTCAGCGGATTGAAGAAGAATTACGGCAACTTGCAGAGAAGGAGCGTCAACGTGTCAACAAAACCATCCTTTACCTCTATCAAATCGACCAAAAAGCACCTGCAGAAATAGCCATGATTGTAAGCAAAGATCTTTCTTACATAGAAACCGTAATCAGCAATTCAGAGGAAGAGAACATCGCTGAGAACTAAGCAACCCCTAAGAACAGGTGTGAGTGTGAGGTGTGAAAGTGTCCAAATAAATTGCAAGTACCTATTTAAATCATCCCGGTCATTTTTGCCAATTGAACCAAGGCGGTTGTATCCCTTGCACCCAATCGATCAATCATGTTGCTGCGGTGGTTACCAACAGTGTTCACGCTGATGAACAATCTTTTGGCAATCTCTTTGGTATCCAGATCTTCCGCAATCAATAAAAGCACTTCTTTTTCTCTTGTAGACAACAAATCGCGTTTAGAAGAGTCTTTTGAACCAGAATGAAAGGTTTGAACCAGTTCGCTGTTTTGTCCATAAGAAATTCTAATCCAATAACTTGTAAAATCTTTTTTAATGAGGTGCTGGATGTTTTGAATATAATTGAGCGTATATCTAAAATTCCGATTTTCATCTACTTGTACCGGGACACCCTGTGAAAACAAACGGATTTGCTTGTCATCTGCGCGAATAAACCGCATACAACAGTGGTGAACCTTCATATTCACCCGTTCTTCATAAGGTATTTTGGGGAAAATATTGGCTAGCCAGTTCACCGATTCATAAGGGAAGGCAGCATAATCTTTGTGCAAGATGCTTAAGATGTTTTTCATCCGTTCATCTTTGGTTTCATTCGGCAGTAAACCCCAGAATTCTTCCTGACCAACCTGCAATTCAGGCAAATAGGTTCTGTGATTAAATATGGTGAGTATGGTATCTGTTCCCTTCACTCCCTGGAGCAGAAAGGTTAACTCTTGCAAGTGTTTCTGCTTGTTTACCAAGGCTTCATCTCTGAAAATTAAATCTGATAAATGCACAACACGGTCGTAAATGGCTTCTGCTTTACGAAGGCCAAGTAGGTTTTGGGAAAGGGTAATTTGATTCATAAAAGCAGCACTTTGGTCTTTGAAAGATGTTGATTTAAGCCTTAACAACTTAAAATATAGCGAAAGTCACTATTGCCTGCACGTCCTTGACATTCTACCTTTGTTTTATTATTAAAATATTCACTCATTTTAATTAAACTTTAATCCAATGCTTTATGTCAAGGGAATGGACTCGCACGAATTGGTTCAAGGTTTAAAAGACAAGAATGAAGAAGCCTTTTCTGCCTTGTATGATGCCTATGCTCCATCTCTTTTGGGGATCGCTAATAAAATAGTGAACAATAACCCCGCCTCTGAAGAGATTTTACAAGATGTTTTTGTCAAGATATGGAAGCATATTCATACCTACGACATCGCAAAAGGTAGTTTTTTTACGTGGATGGTCAACATCACCCGGAATACCTGTAAAGATTATTTTCGGAGTAAGCATTATCACTATAAAACCTTGATCCAAGAAGTGGATTTGGATCATATTCCGAGTAAATTTATCCCTCTTGCGACAAGTCATGAAGAGATAAACATTGACTTAGAACTACTTATGCAAAAACTCGAACCAAGATACAAAGACATCTTTCATCTCGTTTATATTTATGGCTACAGCCAGGTGCAAGTTTCCGAAAAATTGAATTTACCCCTGGGTACAATCAAAACGAGAAGCAATGCTGCACTGAAAAGATTGAGGTATATTTATACGCTTTAACATTAATACTCCCTCAATTCAACACATACTCCAGCCCCAATCTCCCCAACTCTCTTATAAAATCATTGTCCGCATTCACTTTCCGGTCCAGCGATACCATATTCACCCGCATTTTCGCAGCGGGATCCAGGATTTCGACTTTGAATTTATGCGGCCCGGTGTGGGTACGGCACAAACCATCCAGTTCAGCAATGATCGTTTCGGTGATTCGTTCCAGGGGAAGTTTGAGCGTAATCGACTCCGTCATACTCAGGGCGATGCCTTCCAGCAGGCGCACTTCCAGTACTTTGAAGTCCATTTCGCCATCGTCTTTCCAGCCCTTTTGGAAGCGGCCTTTGACGAAGATGGCGATGCCGTCGGTGAGCAGGTGGCGATGTTTTTGATAATCCTCACCAAAGAGTTTGATTTCGTAAGAGCCTGTATAGTCGCTGATTTCAAAAATCCCCCAACCATTGCCATTTTTGCTGACCCGGTGGATGGTTTTGGTTACCATGCCGCCCACCTGGACTGTAGGTTTGTTCTGCTGGTTTGGGAGCTGATCGATGGTACAGGTCATGAAGTGTTCGATCTCCACGCGGTAATCATCCAGCGGATGGCCGGAAATGAAGATGCCCGTTACCTCTTTTTCCCGATTCAATTTTTCCAGGAGCGACCAGTGCTCCACTTGTGGGAGGGGTGGTTCGGGCAACATCACTGAATCGCTCATGTCGCCAAAGAGGGAATTGGCCGATTGAGAGTGGGTAGCCCGAACGGCGCTGGCAAACTTGATGGCGTGTTCGAGTAAAGTTTCGTATTTATCCGAAGGCGCGAAGTATTGCGCCCGGTGGGTGCCTTCAAAACAGTCAAAAGCGCCACCCAGGGCCAAACTTTCCAGGGCTTTTTTGTTGACGGCCTTCATTTGCAAGCGACGCAACATTTCAAAGAGGCTGGTGAAAGGCCCTTTTTTGCGTTCCTCCACGATTTCATCTACCGGACCTTCGCCTACGCCTTTGAGCGCGGACATGCCAAAACGAATCGCTCCAGCCTTATTGACCGAGAAATCCATTTCAGATTCATTGATGTCGGGACCCAATACGGGGATTCCGCCCCGGCGGCATTCTTCCAGGAAGAAAGTGATTTTGCCGATGTCGTTTTTGTTGTGGGTCAAAACCGAGGCCATAAACTCAGCCGGGTAATGCGCCTTGAGGTACGCCGTTTGAAAGGCCACAAAGGCGTAACAAGTCGAGTGTGACTTATTAAAGGCGTAGGAGGCGAATGCTTCCCAGTCTTTCCAGATTTTTTCCAGTTTGTCTTTAGGATGGTTGCGTTTTTCCCCTCCCTCTAGGAATTTGGGGTACATGGCATCCAGGTCAGCTTTGAGTTTTTTACCCATTGCTTTCCGCAACTTATCCGCCTGACCTTTGGTAAAACCCGCCAGTTTTTGCGACAGCAACATCACCTGCTCCTGGTAAACGGTGATGCCGTAGGTATCCTTCAGGTATTCTTCGCAGTCGGGTACATCGTAGGTGATGGGCTCCCGGCCGTGTTTGCGCGCAATAAAGTTGGGGATGTATTCCAATGGACCCGGGCGATAGAGGGCGTTCATCGCAATCAAGTCCTCGAAGGTGGTGGGCACCAATTCCTTCATGTACTTTTGCATCCCCGTACTTTCATACTGGAAGATACCGACCGTTTCACCGCGTTGGAAGAGTTTGTAGGTTTCTTCGTCTTCCAGGGGGACTTCGTCTACATCCAGCTTGACGCCGTGGTTTTTTTCAATCATCGCCACGGCATCCTTGATGATGCTGAGGGTTTTGAGGCCCAAAAAGTCCATCTTGAGCAAGCCCGCCGATTCGGCCACCGAGTTGTCAAACTGGGTGATGTACATGTCCGAATCCTTGTCCACCTTCACCGGGACGTACTTGGTGATGTCATCGGGGGTGATCACCACCCCGCAGGCGTGGATACCGGTGTTGCGCACCGAGCCTTCCAATTTTCGGGCGGTTTGGATCATTTGCCCGATTTGGTCCTGCCCTTCGGCCAATTGGCGGAACTGGTTGGCTTTGTCTACATCTTCCGAGTTGAGTTCGGCCTTGAGTTTAGGGTCGATGCCTTCTTTGCCCAAAATTTTACCCAAGGTAGCTTTGAGGTGGACGGGAAAGGTTTTGGCTACCCTGTCCACTTCCGAAAGGGGAATGTTCATCACCCGGCCTACGTCGCGTAGCGAAGACTTGGCGGCCATGGTGCCGTAGGTCACAATTTGGGCCACCTGATTGCGCCCGTATTTGTCAATCACGTAATCGATGACCTGTTGCCGACCTACGTCGTCAAAATCAATATCAATATCGGGCATGGAAACCCGCTCTGGATTCAAAAAACGCTCAAAAAGCAGGTCGTACTTGATCGGGTCCACGTTGGTGATCCCGATGCAATAGGCCACCGCCGAACCTGCTGCTGAGCCCCGACCCGGGCCTACCGATACGCCCATTTGGCGAGCGGTGGTCGTAAAGTCCTGTACGATGAGGAAGTAACCGGGATAACCGGAATTTTTGATGACCTGTAATTCAAAATCCAGGCGCTCCTGAATCGCTGGCGTGATGTGCTTGTAACGGCGGAGGGCACCCTCTAAAGTCAGATGGCGCAGGTATGCATCCTGAGTATCAAAACCCGGAGGCAGAGGGAAAGCGGGTAGCAATACCTCCCGCGCCAGGTCCAGAAAATCCACCTTTTCGGCGATTTCGATGGTGTTGTCCAGGGCTTGGGGCACATCGGCAAAAAGCTGGCCCATTTCTGCTTTGGTCTTAAAAAAGAAGTCGGAACTGGGGAATTTGAAGCGACCTTCTTCCTCCAGGTAAGTACCCGTGTTGACACAAAGCAGGATATCGTGCGGCAACCAATCCTCCTCGTTCACGTAGTGGGAGTCGTTGGTGGCAATGACTTTCAGGTTGTATTTTTTGGCAAAACCCAGCAGGGTTTGATTGATGTCTTCCTGACTGATGCCCATGCCATCGATGTTCTCCAGACCTCGGTGGCGCTGGATTTCGATGTAGTAGTCTTCGCCAAACAAGTCGATCCACCAACGCAACTGTTTTTCGGCTTCCTCCAATTTGCCGTGCATGATCAACTGGGGAACTTCCGCACCAATGCAGCAACTGCTGGCGATCAAACCTTCGTGGTATTGCACCAGCAACTCCTTGTCGATGCGTGGGTATTTGCCGTATAAACCTTCGATGAACCCCAGGGAACACAATTTGGACAAGTTCTCATACCCCTTGGCGTTTTTGGCCAG
Organism: Chitinophagales bacterium; assembly: GCA_013298445.1. Classification (GTDB taxonomy): domain Bacteria; phylum Bacteroidota; class Bacteroidia; order Chitinophagales; family Saprospiraceae; genus Haliscomenobacter. The sequence continues at coordinate 5,739 of JAAFHQ010000120.1, forward strand.
CAGCAATTGGTGGTAGCGCTCGTCGGATTCACCTTTGGCCCGTGAAAATGCTTTGACATGCCGATCCTTAACCAGATAAAACTCACAACCAATGATGGGTTTGAGGTTGCGTTTTTTGGCCTCCGCTACAAATTTAAATGCCCCGAACATGTTGCCGTGGTCGGTCAGGGCCACTGCTTTTTGTTCATCCTTTACGGCTTTGTCCATCATTTGGGTAATGGAGGACGCGCCATCCAAAAGCGAGAACTGGGTATGACAATGGAGGTGGAGAAAATCGGGCATTTTTGTTTTGTGTTGGCGCTGAGCGGATTAATTTAATCGGTCAAAAGGCATCAAAAGCTTCTGGAAAGATACAGCGTTTTGTACTTTTTTGGACAAAAAAAAGAATTTTATTTACTAACATCTCAGAACAAAAAATAACTCAAACAAGTATAAATAAAGATGTAAATTATACCAGAAAATTAGCCCCACTACCTTTTTTCAACCAGCCTTACAACCTATTCTATGTGTGATACCTTCGTCAAAATTACGTCCAACAAACTCATTTTTGGCAAAAATTCGGACCGTGAACCGAATGAAGCCCAGGCCATAGTCCGGTTTCCACGCCGAGAACCTGCCGAAAAAAAACTCCGCTGTACTTATATCGAAATCCCTCAGGTCGCCCTCACGAATGAAGTCATTTTGTCCAAACCTTTTCAGATGTGGGGGGCAGAAATGGGGGCTAATGAATATGGCCTGGTCATTGGCAATGAAGCGGTATTCACCAAGATCAGTTTCCAAAAGAAAAACCTGGGTTTGACTGGCATGGACCTATTGCGTTTGGCCCTCGAACGCTGCGATTCTGCCGATGCCGCCCTCGAATTGATGATCCAACTCCTGGCCGACTATGGGCAAGATGCCTGTGGGGGCTACCGGAATCGGCGCTTTTTTTACCACAATAGCTTTTTGATCGCCGACCGTCACACCGCCTGGGTATTTGAAACCGCAGGGCCACATTGGGTAGCCAAAAAAATTCAGAGTCATTATGCCATTTCCAATGGGCTTACCCTGGATTCGGACTACGATCGCATCAGCCCACAGGCGCAAGATTACGCGAAAGCGCGGGGCTGGAGCAAAAAAGGAGCACCCTTTTCTTTTGCCAAAGCTTATTCCGATTGGTTTTATACCCGCATGAGCAAATGCAAGTTGCGAAGGAACTATTCGACCCAGGCCATCCAAAACAATCCAGGATTGGACGCCCTCAGTGCTATGCAAATCCTGCGTCAACACGGCGACGAACCTGAAAACCACTACGATCCATCCCATGGAGGCACGGGCAATGTCTGTATGCATTCCACCGGACCGACCAATCCCAGCCAAACCACGGGGTCGATGGTTTTTGAATTGCCACTGGATGGCAGCACCCCAACGCTATGGCTGACTGGCACCTCTATGCCCTGTCTTTCGGTGTATCTGCCTTTCTTTTTTGGTGGAAAAACCCTGCTTACACCCGATTGGCCCCAACCTGGCAGCAAACCCGATGAATCGTTATGGTGGCAAGCCGAACGTTTGCACCGAAAAATCGCCCTCAATTATGCTAGAGGCCGTCAATTGATCGTTACTGATTTACAAGGAATGCAATCGGAATGGGCACAAAATGTGGCTGGCAAAATAAGCCATGAAGCGACGACTCAAGACCTGGATGATTACTCAGCACATGCCTTGCAGCAGTATCAGAATTGGCTGAATGACACTTTGCAGAAATCAGAAATACAACAGCTCCCTGTCCGTTCTCGAGCCTCCTTGTACGCTTTGTTTCAATACATCAATGATCGTAAGGTGGATTTACGGTAAAATTTTTATTTTGCGGAGTAGATACACCTAGCATTTGCAATAGGGCAGGTGCACAACCCAGGCTATGAGAGTTATTCAAATTACCGATCTGCACATCGGACAGGAAGGAGAAGACACTTACTTTGTAGATGTAAGAGAAAATTTTCGACGCATCATTGCCGCCGTGCAAGAGCGCCGACCAAATTACCTGGTGCTTTCTGGCGACCTCTGTTACAGCCAGGGAGACCTGGCGATCTATGCCTGGGTCAAAGAATGGGTGGATCAGTTGAAGATTCCTTATGAAGTCATCGCTGGCAATCACGATGATTCGAAATTGTTAACCGAAGCCTTCCAACGACAAGCAGATTACCACCCAGATGGCTTGTATTTTGGCCGCAATTGGGCTGGGAGACCAGTCCTGTTTATGGATACTTCAACCTATAAAGTAGAAACGCCTCAACTCGAGTGGTTGCAGCAACAACTCCAACAATTGCAGGGCGACATCATCTTGTTTATCCATCACCCGCCATTGTTGGTAGGCACGCCCTTTATGGACAACAACCATTCTCTTAAAGATCGGGATCCCTTGCAAGATATCCTATGCGCTTACCCAGGCAACATCGACATTTTTTGTGGGCATTACCACGTAGAACGTACGGTACGCTGGAAAAACCTCCTGGTACACCTTACCCCCTCCTGTTTTTTCCAGATCGATTCCAACGCCGAGGATTTTAAAGTGGATCATTACCGCATTGCTTTTCGGGAAATTTCCATCCTGCCTGATTCGACCATTAGTTCAGTACATTATCTTTAGAAACAGTCATGGACGATTTACAATTTTTGGATAAGTTGGCCGATTTTTTGGACAACCGCTTTCGGATTCCTTTCACCCGCATTCGTTTTGGAATGGATGCTGTGATTGGCCTGGTTCCTTACGTTGGTGATGTGTTTACCTTTTTGGTTTCGGGCGTTCTGGTGGTCGTTTTGGTGCGCAAAGGGGCCAGTGGGATGTTGGGTGTAAAAATGGTGGGCAACATTCTGCTCGATGGGGTAGTGGGTTCAGTGCCACTGCTGGGCGACCTTTTTGACATTCGTTACAAAGCGAACTACCGCAATGTACAATTGATGAAAGAGCACTACGCGCAAGGCAAACACGGTGGCAGCGCCTGGTGGGTCATCTTTTTGATCCTGGGAGCTTTGCTGCTGATGCTTTTTTTGTCCATTTATGTAGTTGGAAAACTGCTGTGGTGGATTTTTTCATAAAAGGAAAAAAATGTACCAAACACCCTCACGAGAAAGGACAATCATTAAATATCGCCACAACTATTTTGCCTCCCAAAATGACCATTTGGCTAGCGAAGAACCCCTTGAAATTCAACTGACCTATGGCCCCCTTGGTCAACGCCAGCAAATGAATTTAGCCGTAACGATGCGAACACCTGGGGCGGATTTCGATTTGGTGTACGGGTTTTTATTCACCGAAGGATTGATTCAAGGCCGGAAGGACGTCCTGCAATTGCGCTACCCAGGGGTACAACTCAGCCCCGAAGCACAAGAAAACAGCATTTTAGTAGAGCTTCATCCGTCTGCACGATTTGATGCAGCCCGATTGCAACGGCATTTTTATACCAGTTCCAGTTGTGGTATATGCGGCAAGGCCAGTTTGGAGATGGTACAAAACCAGTCGGCTTTTTTGTTGCCAGCCCATCAACCCATTCTAGCTCCGGAAACCTTGCTGCGTTTACCAGAGGCACTGCTTACCCAGCAATCCTTGTTCAACTACACCGGGGGGATTCACGCTACTGGACTGTTTTCGAGCAGTGGTGATTTGTTGTACTTGCGTGAAGATGTGGGGCGACACAACGCCCTGGATAAAGTAATAGGAGCGGCTTTGCAAAAAAAAGAATTCCCACTGAGCGATACCATCTTGCTGGTCAGTGGCCGGGCTGGATTTGAACTGGTTCAAAAAGCAATTATGGCGGGCATCCCGATCATGGCGGCGATAGGAGCCCCCTCCAGTTTAGCCGTTGAATTGGCCGAAGCGCACAACCTGACCTTGGTCGGTTTTTTGCGCGAGGGGGGATTCAACATCTATACTGGAGGGGAGCGTATCCAACTTAAAAACTGAGTAAATAATTCTGTTGTTTGGCCTGCTCCTGAGTATAGGCCACCCCGTCAATTTTTTGATTGAGTTGATCTTGCAAGGTGATTGTTCCTCCGCTATTCCCCAATTGAGCGCCTCTTCCAGACAAACGAATGGTCAGTACACTATGGGCAGCAAGAACGGCATTATCGGCAAGCACCTCTTTTTTGCCTAACTTATCCACGATCGACCAACCCTTCAATGGAATGGTATTGGGGGATAGGTTGATGATGTACACCGCTTCTTTGCCTGCATCGTCGCCAGCTGGATTAACCATTGCAGCAACAATTCTTAGAGGGGCAACGCCAGTTACAGGCTCTTCACCAGAGGCATTTCCATTGTCATCAGTATTGAAAGACTGAGATTGGAATGCGGTAAAAAAGGCCAGCCACTTATCTGACGAAGGAAAATAAATCAACATCCCACCATCTTGCCAGATGCCATTGGTGTAGGCAAATTCACCAACACTGCCCTGGTTCATGTGGATATCGTGGATGCCTCGACCAGGGAGGAAACCAAAGACTTTATCCTTCACCGTTTCAGGCCCCCAGGGCTCGCCAAAAGCATAGATGATGGCCTGATCATCCTCTTTGGCTTTGGTGACAAAAAAATCGAGATGGTCATTCAAGTCATTGTTTGGCCCATCTACTTCAAAGGGTAGGGGTACCAAATCTTCCAGGCGGAAAAGGTTGTAACGAACAAAGTCCAGTGCCAAACCATTGGGGGCTTTGGGGAGTTCGTGAAAGCCTGGTTGTAGGTTAGCCAACTTGATTTTGTGGACCAGGTCGTGTTGGAAGTTGTCTTTTAAAAAATATTTCACTTCCGAAGGGGCTACTTTGGACTTGACGTTTACGGCGATGCGATAAAACACCCCGTTTGCTCCTTCTACTTTGATCTGGAAGTGTGGGCTACTGCTTACAGCCTTGCGTTTGCCGACAATTTTGCCGACTAAAACGCCATACTTTTTTAATGGCATTGGTGTTGAGTTTAGTTTAAAAGATAGAGTTTTTATGGTAACGTTGAGTTGTAAGAATCCAATACAGTCAGCTACAGTTTTTTATTGTTTTTTCATCCACAAATTGAGCACCCGACCATTGGAGACGCGTAAGCCCTGAATTGTCCCATTGGCATCCCGCTCAAAACGCAGCGTACTCATAAAGGATGGCCCACTAAAGCGATCCTCATCCACGTGTTGAATGGAAAATTTGCCATTGTAGCGATGCGCGCCAACCAGACTATCTCCTTCAATCTGAAAGGTATACGAAGTAGCTAGTTCGGGACAATAATACTGCCCGACATAGT
>JAAFHQ010000121.1 GCA_013298445.1 Chitinophagales bacterium
GATTCTCTATGGCAACAAAAAAGACAATTTCTGGGAAATGGGCGACACCGGCCCCTGCGGCCCCTGTACCGAAATCCACTACGACACCCGCAGCGACGAAGAAGTGGCCAAAACGCACGGCGCTAGCCTGGTGAATGTAGATGGCTCAGGAGTGGTGGAAATCTGGAACAACGTATTCATCCAGTTCAACCGCAAAGCCGACAAGTCGCTGGAAGTACTGCCCGAACAACACGTAGATACCGGGATGGGCTTCGAGCGCCTCTGTATGGTGATGCAAGGCAAAAAAGCGACTTACGATACCGATGTATTTACACCTTTTATTCAGTACATCGAAAAAGTATCGGGCAAAAAATACACCTTTAGCTATGAGCGCGAGGCCAAGTCGGACATCGCCATGCGCGTCATTTCCGACCACATCCGCGCCATTGCCTTCACCATTGCGGATGGGCAATTGCCGAGTAGTTCTGGCGCCGGGTACGTGATTCGCCGCATTTTGCGCCGGGCAGTGCGGTATTATTATTCCTTTTTGGACATCAAACAACCTTTCCTGCACACCCTCATCCCGATGCTGGCCGATGCCTTTGCCGATGCTTTCCCAGAATTGAAAGCCCAACAAGCGCAGGTTGCGCGGATCATTGAGAGTGAAGAAACGGCGTTTTTGAATACTTTGGAAAAAGGCTTAAAGCGCTTCGCCGATTTGGACAAGTCTTCAGGCCAAATCAAAGGGGAAGATGCCTTTGACCTCTACGACACCTTCGGCTTCCCCATCGACTTGACCCAACTATTGGCTCAGGAAGCCAATATCCCGGTCGACATGGTAGGCTTTGAAGCTGCCTTGCAAAAACAAAAGGAACGCTCCCGTGCCGATGCCGCCAAAGTAGTAGGTGACTGGGTAAGTGTGAACGAGGGCGAAGTAAAATTTGAAGGTTACGATACCCTGGTGGTTGAAAACACCAAAGTGCTCAAGTACCGGACGGTAAATGTAAAAAATCAGGATCAGTACCAATTGGTGTTGCAAGCCACCCCCTTCTACGCCGAAAGTGGTGGTCAGGCTGGCGATCAGGGTTACCTCGTCGTGGGGGCCGACCGCATCAATGTACTGGATACCCAAAAGGAGAATGACCTGATCATCCATGTGGTGGACGAGTTCCCGGCCAACCTCCAATTGCCCGTCAAAGCGGTAGTTGATGCAGAGCTGCGTCAGGCGGTCTCCAGCAACCACACTGCTGTTCACCTTATGCACGCCGCGCTGCACCGCATCCTTGGCCAACACGCGACCCAAAAGGGGCAAAACGTGGACGACCAGCGCCTGCGTTTCGACTTCAACCACTTCCAAAAAGTGAGCGACGAAGAATTGCGGCAAATTGAGGACATGGTCAACGATAAAATCCGCGCCAATATCCCGCTTGATGAAAACCGCAATATGCCCATCGAAGAAGCCCGCAATTCGGGCGCGATGATGCTTTTTGGCGAAAAATACGGCGAGGTTGTGCGCATGATTACTTTTGATCCCACTTTCAGCCGTGAATTGTGCGGTGGAACGCATGTGCAGGCTACCGGCCAAATTGGTTTGTTTAAAATTCTCTCCGAAGGCGCCGTAGCTGCTGGGGTAAGGCGTATTGAGGCCATTACTGCCACGCATGCCGAGGCTTTTGTACGCAGCGAATTGCGCGAACTGGACGCCATCCGTAGCATCCTCAAAAGCAAGGGCGAAGCGGCCAGGGCCGTGGCTACCCTGCAAGATGAAAACAAGGAACTACGTAAGGAAATTGAGCGCCTCGTGGCAGCTCAAGCCTTTGCCCTCAAGGATGGCCTGATTGCCAAAGCTGAAACGGTCAATGGTGTACAGTTCATCAGTGCCCGCTTGTCGATCAACGATTCGGCTGCCCTGAAAAACCTGGCTGCTCAAATTGACAATGAACTGGGCAACGCCGTGATTGTATTTGGCGCAGTGATCAACGACAAACCTATGGTGATGGTCACCATCAGCAAAGCGCTGGTGGAAGGCAAAAAATTACACGCGGGTAATATGGTGCGCGAACTGGCCAAAGAAATTGACGGCGGCGGCGGTGGACAAGCCAATTTTGCTTCTGCGGGTGGAAAAAATGCGGCTGGATTGGATCAGGCAGTGGCGAAGGCTAAGGAGCTGGTGGCTGGTGTTTAGAATCCACAGTTTAAGACATACCCATAGAGCCCAAATGTGGAAATACCGCATTTGGGCTTTTTATTTTACTTCAACACCATCTGCGCAAAATAAGGATGATCGGGATTCACAATCAACTCCTGTCGTTGGGGATGAATCAGCACATCCATATCCTCCAATGGAATTGCACCAAGCAACACTTCGCTATCCCCGGGTAGTACCATGGCATTACAAATGGTACGCCGATTTTTAAATCGCAATTCGACCGAAGACACGACATCGTACTCCACAATCTCACCATTGGCCAATTGCCCCATACGTTTTTCTACAATGGGCAGTTGTAGCTGTTCCCGGATGTTTTCATTGATGCACAGCATATATGAGCCAGTGTCGACCAAGGCAGTCACCCACATTCGTTTCACTTCATCCTGATCAAGATAATTCCGACGAGCCAGCGCTAAATCGTCGCCATTAATGAGTTCTATTTCCGCATGTACGAGTCCCATGATATAATTTATATTTTTCGTTTTAAAAATACAATTTTTAATTTAATGCAACAAATATTTTTACAAAATAATTCGATTTAAATGTGTTGAAACTTTGAAGAAGCCTTCTTCTCCTGAATTGACTTCTCCAAAGTCTCCGTTTCTTCCTACCTCATCGATCCAACTTCACCAACTTCCGGCTGTACTGCCCAGCCGGCGTCTGTAAGCGGAAGATGTACACGCCCGGCGGCACCTCCTCTCCCCCATCGCTGCTTCCATCCCAGTGCAATTCCAGGTCCTGCACCTTGCCTTTGGGTACATCGCTGAAGGTGCGTACCACCTGCCCAAGGTGGTTGTAAACGGAAATATGCGCTTTGGACAAATCAATCAACTCTTTAAATTTTAACTGGATCATCACCCTTTCGCGGAAGGGGTTGGGGCTTATTTTACTTAGGACCAGGCTGTCTTGGAGATCGCGGGTGCCCACAGTGGAGCCCTGGCTCTGATCCTGGCAATTCTGGCAAGGTTCGCCTCCCTGGGCAGGTTCCAAACATAAAAAGGCGGTGTACAATGATAAAACCCGCTCACGAATACTTGCTCGAATGATTTCAGCGGTATTGCTATTGCTAAAACTGTTTTTTTCCAGGCTGGCAATAAAATTACCCACCCAGGTATCTACTCCGGTGCTGTCGGTAATGTTGACATCATAGGAAGGCACAGTAAGTCCATCAAAAAACAGTTGATTGCCATAACTCCCCGAAAGTTCTACCACAAACGGCCATTTTCCCTGGTAACGCCCGACCTGGAGGATTGGCTTCCGCAAATCATTAATTTCCTCATTGGCGCCTTGATTTAGGTTGTAGCGATTGTAACAAAATCCATTCTGCAGGGCGGTGTGCAAGTCTAAAGTCCCTGCTTCGGTCAGCGTTAAGTCGAGAATTTTACTGGCAGCATTTTCAAAAATGTTACAACAGGAATACATCTGTAGAAAATCACCCTGGGTCAATCGCGACCAATTGAGGTAAAAATATTCATTGCCCCAATACGGACGACCGTTGATGTAATTATAAGTGGTATTGCGCATAGTATAATCCAGGATGTAAAAAGGAATGTCGCTACTACCTTTAAGGATAGACAATTCTTTGATCAATTCATTGGCCATATCCAGGCCCCACTCCGAATTAGAATTGGCAAAAAGCAAAACCTTGGCACCTTCCGTGCCACTGGCTTTAATCGTTTCAATCCCTTTAGCCAAAAGACCAGGTAAATTAATACCGCTGATGCTCCCTTTGCTCAGTTCAAGAATTACACTATCCATTTTGGTGGGAGCAGCCTGAATCCAGGTTTTTGAAACAACCCGCGGGCTGATTCCAGCCAGGGTCACATTGAAATAATCCTGAGGCCGCAGTACTCGCTTCAATTGATTCCGAATTTGCTCCAATAACTGTGCCTGGGTAAAACCGTTAGCAGCCGTCGTTTGTGAATAGTGCAACAGCACCATGAGGTGTTTGGGCTTCAAGTTTTGGGTAGAAGCCAGGATTTGATCCGGGAACAGGGCCATTTGGTAATAGCCTTGCTGCTCATTGCCAAAACGCGATAAGAACAAACCATTTTTCAAGGGGGCACTCAGGCTAAAGGACAAGTCGCGGTTATCCAGGCTTTTTGCAGGCACTACTGCTTCGTAATACTTCCCAAGTTTTGGGTCGGTTTTTGCCCTAAAGCTCAGCTCTGGATGGGATGGCAAAGCGGGGTTTTGCCAGGGTCCTTCTAAAAACGCCCGAATATTAACTGCTGGTGTGGGTCGATAAGTGCTGCGCAAAATGCTAGCGGGCAAGAGGGTTTGTACCTCCTGGGTGCTCCAATTCCCAGGCACGAGGTAGTTGATTTTTACTTTGCGGCGTTCGCCCATGATCAAAGGGTAAATGCGTAGGGTATAGCGGTCATTCCCTTCTTTCGTTAAAATGGACGGGTCTCTACGTCGGCTAACGATGTTTTCGTAAATGGTTGATGCCGTCCAGCGATCCAGAATTTTTGCCCGAATAATTGTTGTGTCGATCCACAACCAGGAGTCATTGACGATGGAGTTGACCGGGAGTGAAAAATTCAGCACGGCTTCCAATTGGGTGCCTTTTTGAAACGGGGTTTCGTTTGCAGATACAGTAAGGTACAATCCAACTTCAGTGTACAACCCAACCGGGCGTAGCGTAATGGTAGCTTCTTCCAGGGTAGCGCTGTATTGGTACCAGTTTTGCTGGGGATTCAATACAACAAAACTTGTTTGTTGGGCTTTGCCAGACCATAGGCAAAGTATTCCCAGTGTAATTACCAGACAAAATCTCCGTAATTCCATGGCTTGAATGTATTTGTTAGTGTGCGATAATCAATTGGATCGGGCGATCACTAAGGCATGGACTAAAAATAATGGTAATCTATATCCTGAGCAGGTAGATCGACACACTTGGCAATTTGGATTGCTAAAAAGGGCAGGAAACCAGTCGTTTAGCTGACAATAGTACAAAAACAAAAAAGGATTCCAGCCATACAGCCGAAATCCTCTTTTATGTGAAACCAAAAAACGATTAACCCTGAACCTGGGTAACGTTCTTTTGGAATTTACGCTCCTTAATCCGGGCTTTTTTACCAATGAGGTCACGCAGATAGAACAAACGAGCACGGCGTACTTTACCACGCTTGGTTACTTGAACATCTACGATATTTGGAGAAGCGAATGGGAAAATACGCTCTACCCCAACGTTATTGGAAATTTTTCTTACGGTGAAGGTTTTAGTTGCTCCAGTACCTTTAACCTGGATCACATCACCACGGAAAGACTGGATACGCTCCTTGTCTCCCTCGATAATCTTATAGTTCACCACTACATTATCGCCAGCGCGGAAAGCTGGAATCTCCACTTCTCTAGCCGGAGTCAATTGTTCATGAACAAACTTTATCGCATCCATCATGCAAAAATTTTACTTTTTTCTTTAGCCGTGCAAAGGTAAATCATTTTTAGAAATGAAAAGAGTTTTTACTAAAAAGTTTTTAAATTATGATGATCCTTGTTATTGGTCATGGTGCAAAACGACCGGTAGAGACGCACGGCTGTGCCTCTCGTTATTGCGCAAATACCAAAATGCACGGCTGTGCGTCTCGTTATTGCGCAAATACCAAAAAAGACGCACGGCCGTGCGTCTCTACCGCACCAATGTCACAAACCCCTTGAGTTCATATGGATTCCCCCGTGGGTCCCGATACGTCACCAACACCACGTATACGCCTGGTGGCGATTCTATGCCCGTGTTGAATTTGCGTCCGTTCCAGCCCTGGTTGGGTTGATCGGTTTGGTACACCATTTCGCCCCAACGGTTCCAGATGGAAAAATTGAAAGCTTTGGCCCCCGCCATCACCCCTACCCCTTTGAATTCATCATTGACCGAATCGCCATTGGGTGTGAAGGCATTGGGCAAAAAATACCGCACTTCCGGTCGGATATCCAGAATTTTGTCCAGGGTGTCCAGACAATTCACCGAATTTGCCACAATTTGCCGGACGTTGATACGCCCTGTATCAATGACCGAAAAACTCGGACTCCGCTCCGTAAAATTCCGGCCATTGCTGAGTTGCCAATTCCAGCGGATGGCTCCTTCTGATTCATCAAAGAGGTTGATGACCGGGGTTAAATTGGAAGCAATCGGGGGATCGATCATGAAGCCTGCCGTTGGTGAGGGCCTTACCTTGATCAAATCAGGAAACACCGTATCCGTTTTACAGCCAATGGGCGAGGTGATGTCCAAAGAAACCGTAAACACGCCCGCATCCTCATAGATATAATTGGGGCTAATGACTTTAGAACGCCCACCATCACCAAAATTCCAGTCAATTTTATAGGTAGAATCGATCGGAAAGGAAAGGTTGTTAAACTTGACCTTCAGTGGAGCGCAGCCCTCCGAGGCACTGGGTGAGATCACCAACAAGGCCGGAACCGGGAAGTAATTGATCGTTTTGGTCAACTTTTCTACACACTTGTTGGTATCCCGCACAGTCAAAGTCACCGGGATTTTGCCCGGACTTCGGTATTGGTGCTCGGGGTTTTGCTTCCTGCTACTGCCTTTGTCCCCAAAATCCCAATTCCAACTGGTGAGAAACTTGCCGCCCGAAACCGACTTATCGGTAAATTTCACTGGCCCGGCTACACAGGTGTCGTATTCGTATTCAAAATCAGCCTTCAAAGCCGGGTAAATGTTGACGAAAATTTTAGCCGTATCCCCACATTCGGTGCCTTTGTTCAGAATGAGCCGCCCATTGTAGGTACCGATCCCGGGAAAAAGGATCGAAGGCTCCCATTCGGACGAGGTGATCTTGCGGTTGCTCAGGTCAAATTCCCAATCGAACGTGCGGATAAAAGAACGAGGTGTACTTTCGTTGAGGAACTTCACTTCGGTAGGCCCGCAGGAATTGACCAAATATTCTTTGTCCTTGATTTTAATATCCTCTTTGATATCGGCAATCAGTTTGGGGTCACATTTGGCCACGTTGAATTGAAAGTCTCGAAAAATTCGACTCAACAAGACCCCATTGCGGTATTCGGAGACACAAACCCCTACCACGTATTGCCCTATAGGATTGGGTTTACCCGTGATTAAGCCAGTTTGTGGATCAATACTTAGAGCGGGATCGCCACCAATGGGACTGGTAGCTGAATACAATGGAGGGCGGAACGGTACAAATTTATAAGGTGGCGGGCAACCAGGGTTGGGATATGCCCCATCACAAGTGTTGTAAATAAAGGGCTCCAGGTTGTTTGCGCCCCCGTCAAAAGGTGGGCAAAATTCATATACCAACTGATCTCCATCGGCATCCCGGGCCGAGTGGTCGTATTTGAGGTTAAAATTGGCGCAAACCACGGTAGGAGGAAAAGTATTGAACTCTGGGCTGTTGTTACAAACCCGCTGTGCCTCGGGGGTAATTTCTACCATATACGTTGCGCCCCAGGTGTCGGGGTTTACAATATTGGTGATGGTCTCATTGCGGCAACAACGTTGGTAACTGATGAAATAACTGTTGTCAGGGCTGGTGGGCAAACGCAGACCATAACGACTCAGGCGAAAGATGTAGATACCTTCTTCGGTACATACCGCCGGCGGCTCCAGGCAGGGATAATCCGGGCGATCAATGTTTCTGCGCTCGGTTAGGGGGATGTTAAGCCTGGCCAGCGCGCTGTTCTGTCCATTACAAGGTGCAGTAGGCCCGCAACGGTATACCCCGATGAATGCTACTGGGTCAATTTCAGCGCAGCGGGTACAAAAACAATCGCGGTACACTTTGAGCGTAAATTCGTAATCGCCATTCCCCAAACAGCGGTAAGTCATCGAACCACCAATGATGTGGCGGCCATACAAAGCAGCGGGAACCAGTGCAAACAAAAAAAGCACTATCCGGCTCCATCTCATAGTATTCTTCATATCCTGTGTCGTATCTTGGATTTGACTTTATGCATACAAAGTCGCGTGGCAATAAAGTCTATTACGAAAGTCACCATTTTTTTTCTTAAATTCTACCGCAAAAGGGTGATAGTGCCTTGTTTAGTGACCGTTTTGCCAGCAGCAGACTGAAAAACCAGCTGATAAAGGTATACACCCTGCGCACAATTTTCACCTTGGTTGTTCACTTTTCCATTCCAGGCTTCTTCGGGGTCCTTCGTTTGAAACAACAGGTGCCCCCAACGCGAATAAATCCTGAACTCGTATCCGCTAAATCCAGGCAACAGCCCCAATGGTTTAAAGACTGCATTTGTGGCATTTCCGTTGGGTGAAAAGGCGTTGGGGATGTATATGGCATCCACCGCTTTAATTTTCACCAGCTTGGTCACTGAATCCCGGCAAAATTGGCCGTTACCCACTACCAGCTTTACAGGGTATTCGCCTTCAAAAGGGAAGGTAAAAACGGGGTTGCGTTCGGTTGAGTTTCCCTTGCCGCCAAAATTCCAAATCCAGTTGTCGGCTTGAGTGGAGGTTTCGGAAAAAGTCACCTCGGGGTTGCGGGCACTGGGTTCTTCCGGGCTAAAAGTGAAGTCCACACTCGGTTTTTCAACTACTCCAATGGGCGCGTTGGCATTATCCCCTTGAACCATACAGCTGCCGGGTGCAGACAAACGATAGGAGACCACATAAGTGCCAGGATTGGAATACCTTTTGGTCACTTTAAACCCAGAAGCTTTGCTTCCATCCCCAAAATCCCATTCCACCAAATACCGGGGGTGGTTCATCACAGGAGGTACTTCCAGTGAAAGATTCAATTGTCCAGTTTTGGTGCATATTTCTCGTGCCGAGGCCTGTAAGCGGACAGCGTTGGCCGGGGCCGGAAAATAGTCGATATTTTGTCGGGCTGTATCGCGGCAACCTGTATTGGTCAAAATGGCCAAACTCACTGGGTAACTTCCGGCCAGGGCATAATTGTGACTGGGTGAGGTTTCGGTGGATTTCATGTTGTCGCCAAAATTCCACTCCACACTGCGGTAAGTGGCCCCCTGGTTCAATTGAGAAATATTGTTGAATTGGATGGGCGCAATGTCACAGCCTGGCAAGATGGCGTCAAACTGGGCTTTAACCGAAGGAAATACCTGCACAAAAACCCGGGCGGTATCCGTACAAACGGTACCTGGATTGAGGATCATCAAACCGGAATAATTGCCAGGTGCACCAAAATCAAAACTGGCGTCTTTGGTGTCGCGTACTTCGGTTTTGCCGTTGATGTTGAATATCCATCGGTAGGCGAATACTTTATCCAGGCCCGTGCTACTGTTGCTGATATTCAGGTTGGGTTTGTTGCAGGATTTGACCCAAAAACTGCCTTGCCCGTTGCTACTGTCTGATTTGACCATGGCATCAATGGCGAAACTACAATTGCTGACCTTGATTTGAATGTCGCGGCGGATCATTCCGATCAAAATTCCATTGCGGTATTCTTTCACACAAATACCTAGAACAAAATTACCTAAGGTGCGCGGAAAAATCTGCAAAACGCCAGTCATGGTATCCAAGGTCAGCGATCCGGTGTTCCCCAATGGACGACTTGCGGAATAGGTAGCCGTGTAATTCACTTCATCATAAGGAGCAGGGGTGGCCGGTTCAGGTTTAAGGCCCTGCGGACTATTCGTTAAACCTTCTCCATTAGGGCCGCCACCTTCATAGGGCGCACAAAGATGATAACTCAGGCGGTCTCCATCTTTATCAGCCACCACTAGTGCTACCTGAGTATTGAGCCCGACACACAATTCACTTTTGGGTGAAGCTGAAAAACGAGGGCTGCTGCTGTATAAATTTTGGGCTTGTGGGCTGATCTCAACCGTACAAGTATTGCCAACATTTTTACTGTCCACAAGATTGGTGATGGTTGCACTCCGACAACAGATTTGATAACTAATCGTATAAGCGAGGTTGGATCGAATCAATTGAACCGTATCAACATACATGGCTTCTTCTTCACAAAATCCAGGTGGAACAATCAAACAAGGGTTGCTCTGATCTGGCGGGATTTTTTTGATGCTAGGCCTGCTGATTCTCAAGTTAATCAATGGTTTTTTATCCACGCCCAGATAAATCGTCACCGGAACGGTCCGATCAAAATCTGCCCCACCATTACAATCTCTAATCAATATCAATACAATGCGGTACAACAAGGTGTCACTGCCAACCCGCCCACCTTTAAAGCCGACAAACTCATAATTGATTTCGCCCCCAATGATGTGGCTGGCCTTTAAGGTCGTGGAGCTTACCATTCCAGCCAAAATCAGGCATATAGTAAGCAATAAGCGGATAGGTCGAACCGTTAATGAGGTTTTGAAAAATAGCCTTGTACAAAAATTAGCACTCATTTTACACATGCGTCTGATTTTGAAAAACAGGGGACAAACCTGGAATGAACTAGATGAAGATGACCTATACCAACGTAAAACAAATGGCGCAGCATTACGATTTTGAGGGCGTAGAAAAAATTTTGTCTTCTGGAGGACTTGTACTGCTGCCGACAGATACCCTGTGGAGTATTGCCTGTTTACCCAGCCAAACCGCTTCTCTCAATCGGCTCATTCAACTCAAACGCCAAAATTACGCGGATAATTTTGAGCTGATGGTCAATTCTATCTCTATGCTCAAGCATTATGTCGACCATTTGCATCCACGCCTGGAAACCCTGCTGGCCTATCACTTGCGCCCGCTGACCATGATTTTTGACAATCCATCCAATTTATCCCCCCTGGCCTTGAGCTCCAGCGGGCAAATCCATATCCGGATCGTGCAGGACCCCTTCTGCGCCGGACTGCTGGAACAACTTAGGGAACCGCTCATCAG
>JAAFHQ010000122.1 GCA_013298445.1 Chitinophagales bacterium
GGCAGGCGGAGCCAGCTGGGTATCCTTGCACCACGGCGGCGGAGTAGGTATGGGCTACTCCATCCACGCCGGGATGGTGATTGTGGCCGATGGTACCGAGGAGGCTGCACGTCGGCTCAAACGGGTGCTGCACAACGACCCCGCGATGGGAGTTATTCGCCATGCCGATGCAGGGTATGATATTGCGAAGGATGTGGCACGGCAGCATCGTTTGGAATTATAAGTTTTCACCACCTAAGAAACCAAAGCCACCTCAGAACCACTTTAGGGATAAGCTACCTAGGTGAGTCTATGGTGCCTTTGGTTTCTAAGGTGGTGAAAAAAGAAAAATACATGCCCTAATGCTTTTGACCAATATCAAATACCTATTGGGAGTTCACACTGAAACCAAAGCTTTGCGTGGTCAGGCACTGGCACAATTGCCTGGTATCGAGCAAGCTTACCTGCGTATAGAAGGTAACCAGATCGTAGGCTACGGGCCAATGAGCGAATTAAAAGCGCTTGAAAGCCCTGCGCAAACCCATGACCTAAGTGGCCAATACGTACTGCCTTGCTGGTGTGATTCCCATACCCATCTGGTTTTCGCAGGCAGCCGCGAGCAGGAATTTGTGGACAAAATCCGTGGCCTTACTTATGCGGAGATCGCTCAAAAAGGGGGCGGGATTCTGAATTCAGCCCAATTGCTACAAAAAACACCAGCCGAAGTATTGTTCCAACAAGCCTGGAAGCGACTGGAAGCCCTCAAAAAACTGGGCACTGGCGCGATTGAAATCAAAAGTGGTTATGGACTGACCCCTGAAGCTGAAATAAAAATGCTGCGGGTGATCAAACGCTTGAAGCAGGAAGCCAATATTCCCATCAAAGCCACTTTTTTGGGCGCACATGCTTTTCCAACTGCCTTTAAAGACGATCGGCGCGGGTATATTCGCCAAATCATTGAAGAAATGTTGCCGGTTATTGCCCTGGAAGGATTAGCTGATTACATTGATGTGTTTTGTGAACAAGGATTTTTTACCCCGGATGAAACCGCACAGGTTTTGGAGGCTGGCCGACGCTTTGGGTTAAAAGCCAAGTTACACGCCAATCAGCTACACAATTCGGGCGGAGTACAAGTGGGAATTCAAGCAGATGCGGTTTCGGTAGATCACCTGGAAAACATTGGCCTAGATGAGGTCCAACTTTTGGCCCAACACCCTACGATTGCCACCTTGCTGCCTTCAGCTGCTTTTTTCCTGCGTTTGCCCTACCCTCCGGCACGCCAATTGATCGAAGCAGGTGCTGCCGTGGCATTGGCTACCGACTATAACCCGGGCTCTTCGCCGAGTGGCAATATGCCCTTGCTGGTCGCATTGAGTTGTATCCAGATGCGGATGCTGCCCGAAGAGGCCATCAATGCGGCAACTTTTAATGGAGCTTGCGCAATGGAGGCCCAGCCGGAGGTAGGGAGTATTGCAGTGGGCAAAAGAGCCAATTTGATTGTGACGAAACCGATGCCTTCCTTGGCCTATCTGCCATATGCTTTTGGCAGCAATTTGATTGAACAAGTATTGATTAATGGGAGTGTGTATCACCGGGAGTTGTGATCTCAGAGCGACATTTTTTAGCACAAAGAACACAAAGAATAGCACAAAGGACACAAAGAGTCGTCAACGTCTAACTTTGTGTCCTTTGTGCCCCCTTTGAGTTCTTTGTGCTAAAAAAATGTCGCTTTGGTGTTTCAAAAATTCAAAACGATGCACGTTCTTTCAACGTTGAACCATGCATTTTCATCCTGCTACCCTCACTGACATCCAATCCCGCACCCGTACCCGCCCACACGAAACCAAACTAGGTGAACAAATCCTGGTTCAAAATGAGCTCGAATCCTTCGGCCCTCGGTTTGTGTTATTTGGGGTAAAAGAAGACCTGGGTGCCCGCGCCAATTTTGGCCTGGGTGGCGCCGCCACTGCATGGGATTCTTTTCTGAATGCCTTTCTCAACGTGCAAGACACTCCATTTTTGAGGGGCCAGGACCTGCAATTGTTGGGGCATTTTGATTTTACGGCATTGCCAAATCATACCGATGTAGCCTTGATGCGCCAACAAGTAGAACAGATCGACGTGGAGGTCAGTGCGCTCGTTAGCCAGATTGTAAGTGCGGGAAAAATCCCTTTGATCATTGGCGGAAGCCACGCCGGAGCCTATGCCAACCTGAAGGGAGCAGCCCTGGGCATGAGAAAGAACCAGCCCGATGCCATGGTGAATTGTATCAATCTGGACGCCCATTCCGATTATCGCAAAATAGAAGGCAGGCATAGCGGCAATGGCTTTCGGTATGCACAGGAAGAGGGGTATTTGCAACAGTATTCCATCCTGGGTTTGCATGAAAATTATACCCCCGAAAACATTTTGCAAGACTTACAGAAGCACCTCGCCATCCAGTTTTCGACTTGGGAGGATGTTTTTTTGCGGGAAAAGCTAAATTTTGCTCAAGCCTTGGAGCAGTCCATTGCCTTTACGCAGCATGGTGGAAATCGGGTAGGCATTGAACTGGATGTAGATTGTATCGAAAACGTATTGTCCAGTGCCATGACGCCTACGGGCATCAGTACCCAACAAGCCCGGTATTATTTGTACCAAACGGCCCGGCGTTGCGAAATTGCCTATCTGCACATTTGTGAGGCAGCTACCTGTTTGGAAAATGGCTTGGAAAACCGCAGTACGGGGAAACTATTGAGTTACCTGGTCAGCGATTTTGTGAAAGGTTATTTGGAGAGCAATCGATAAAGGAAAAACTTGCATCAATCATACAACCGGACATTTTGTATTTTAGAAGCGAAGGACATGAATTGCCACGTGCTTTAGCTCGTGGATTAGGGTTGCCCTTGTTGATGGGCTTTAGCCCAAACTTCAATTTGGCAAGCAGGGCTAAAGCCCAAAAACTAGAGTTTACTGCCCACCCACCAGCTGAAGCTGGAGGCAATTCATGTCCTCCGAGCAAAATGCTCAGTAGTATGTGCAGCAATAAAAAAACCGCATTGGTCTATTGATCAACGCGGTTTTTATTCGTGCTCATTGTGAGCTGGTATTTAATCGTCGGAATCGTCGTCGCTGCCACTGGTTGGTGCCAATTTAATGACTTCCGGACTAGCGAGGAGTTTATCCTTGATTTTGAGCTCCAATTCGAGCGCTACTTCTGGATTGTCTACCAAAAACTGCTTGGCAGACTCCCGGCCCTGGGCAATTTTAGCGCCAGCATAGCTGTACCAGGCACCACTTTTCTGAATGACATCGTAATCGACGCCCATATCCACAATCTCGCCTGATTTAGAAATCCCTTCACCGAAGGTGATGTCGAAAGTAGCGATGCGGAATGGTGGAGCCAGTTTATTTTTCTTCACGGTTACCTTCACCTGGTTGCCAACCACGTTTCCATCCTTGTCTTTGATGGCTGCGCCAGATTTACGGATGTCCAAACGAATGGAAGCATAGAATTTCAATGCGTTACCCCCGGTAGTGGTTTCAGGGTTGCCGAACATCACCCCAATTTTTTCGCGCAACTGGTTGATGAAGATGCAGCAGCAATTGGTTTTGCTGATGCTGGCGGTCAGTTTCCGCATGGCCTGCGACATCAAACGAGCCTGTACGCCAACTTTGGAGTCGCCCATTTCTCCTTCAATTTCACTGCGTGGCACCAATGCAGCAACGGAGTCTACAACTAAAATATCAATTGCGCCGGAGCGGATCAGGTTTTCAGCAATTTCAAGGGCTTGTTCACCATTGTCGGGCTGGGAAATAAGGAGCTCGTCCGTCTTTACACCCAATTTTTCAGCGTAAAAGCGATCAAAAGCGTGTTCCGCGTCCACGATAGCAGCAATTCCACCATTTTTTTGACATTCTGCAATGGCATGAATGGCTAGTGTGGTTTTACCAGAAGATTCCGGGCCATAAATTTCCACAATTCTACCTTTGGGGAGTCCATTGATACCCAAGGCAATATCCAACCCTAATGAACCAGTAGGGATTACATCTATATGGGCTACTTGTTTATCGCCCAAACGCATGATCGTGCCTTTACCGAAGGTCTTGTCCAGACGATCCATGGTAAGTTGGAGGGCTTTTAACTTTTGGTCTTTGTCCAGTTGCGACATGGTGATTTGTGTTACGTTTGTATGCTCAAAAATATTAACTGCTTAAAACTTGCCTTAAACAAGCTTCTACAAAGTTAGTATTAAATGTTTTAAATGCAAATTTTTGTGAAACAATTTTTAGAAAAAAGAAAAAGCGGAACCTGGATGATTTCCCAGATTCCGCTTTTTCATGTGTACCATCAGATACCTTAATCCTGACCTTGGAGGGCAGCTGAGCGTTTGCTGTACTGCAGGATGTTTTGTAAGGTGGATGCCTTGGCGTTGAATTTTACCTTGGGTAGTTGTTCGTAAGCTTTGCGCAGTTCGCGATATTCTTCGCGTAGTAAAATGTTGTCTTGCAGTGCTTCCCGAACGGCCAGAGTTTCCGCAGCCGAGGTTTCTTGATAAAGGTATTTAATGAGCATGTCTTGAGTAAAGGTTTGATCCATGTAGCATTGTTTAATGACTGAATATCAAGTGTAAAACAAACGAAGCTAAAAAAATATTGCACCAATCTGAAAAATATTTCACAAATGCCTAATGGGCGTCTTTTGGGTCAATTGGTTTTGTCTAAGTTTTAGTGAAAAAGCTTAAACAAAAATCATCAAACACTGTTAACCTTCCAGTTTTTACACCAACAAAAAAAACACCTTGGCAAAAAGAGTAGTTGTAATTGGGGCTGGATTCGCTGGATTGGCCGCTGCGTGTTGCTTGGCAAAAGCGGGGCACGATGTCACCATTTTAGAAAAAAACAGTGTGCCTGGCGGCCGTGCCCGCCAATACACTACCGACGGTTTTGTGTTTGATATGGGCCCCAGCTGGTACTGGATGCCCGATGTGTTTGAACAATTTTTTAATCATTTTGGCAAAAAAACCGCCGATTATTACCAACTCAAGCGTCTGGATCCTTCTTACTCCATTTTTTTTAGCCAGGAAGATGTCATGCAGGTTCCTGCGGGTATGGACGAACTCTTTGCGCTTTTCGAACGCTACGAGCCGGGAAGCAGCCACAACCTGAAAAAATTTCTGGACGAAGCTCAATACAAATACGAGGTAGGTATGGCTGATTTTGTCCACAAGCCCAGTCATTCCATCCTGGAATTTGCCGACCTGCGCATCCTCAAAAGTATGTTCCGCCTGCAAATGTTCACCAGCATGTCGAAGCATGTGCGGCAATTGTTCAAGAATCGCCAGTTGATCGAATTGTTGGAGTTTCCGGTACTTTTCCTCGGGGCAACCCCCGCTAAAACTCCAGCCATGTACAGCCTGATGAATTATGCGGATATGGCTTTGGGTACCTGGTATCCTATGGGTGGCATGTACAAAATTGTGGAGGCCATGGTGAGTTTGGCAGAAGAACTTGGAGTGGTTTTGCAACTCAATCAAGAAGTCAAACAAATCACGACCAGCAATGGCCTGGCAACAAAAGTCATCACCCAGAATGCGGAATATGCGGTCGATGCAGTGGTAGGTGGTGCAGATTACCACCACCTGGATCAGCAGGTACTGGACCAGGACCAGCGCAATTACGATGAGACTTATTGGGAAACCCGGGTCATGGCCCCATCCTCTTTATTGTTTTATGTAGGAGTGAAAAAGCGGCTGAAAAACCTCCAGCATCACAACCTCTTTTTTGACGAAGATTTCACCCAACACGCTATTGATATCTATGAACAGCCGCGTTGGCCCGAAAAGCCTCTGTTCTACGTTTGTGTGCCCTCGATCACCGATCCGAGTGTAGCTCCGGAAGGATATGAAAACTTGTTTATCCTGATTCCCTTAGCTCCGGATTTGGAAGATACCGAAGCGCTGCGGGAACGCTATTATCAGGTGGTGATGGAGCGTTTGGAGCGGCTCACCGGTCAGGAAATCCGTTCAGAGGTGGTGTACAAGCGCTCTTATGCTCACCGTGATTTTGTACAAGACTACCACGCTTTTAAAGGAAATGCCTACGGATTGGCAAATACTTTATTTCAAACCGCCTTTTTGAAGCCTAAACTTCGTAGTAAAAAAATAGCGAACCTGTTTTTTACGGGTCAGCTCACAACCCCTGGCCCCGGTGTGCCGCCTTCTCTCATCTCGGGGCAGGTAGTCGCAAAAGAGGTAGCTAAATTATGGCCATAAAATCAAAAACACGCTAAAATCAGCAGAACCTATGATGAGTTTATTCAACAGCACTTGCATGGAGTGCAGCCAACTGATCACCCAACGTTACAGCACCTCATTTTCAATGGGGATCAAGGTGTTTGACAAAGCTTATCGAGCACCGATTTATGCCATTTACGGTTTTGTCCGTTTTGCTGATGAAATTGTGGATACTTTTCACGGATACAACAAAGCGGAGCTTCTGCAACGCTTCAAAGAAGATACCTATCGGGCCATTGAAGAGGGCATTAGCCTCAACCCGGTTTTGCAGGCATTCCAACAAGTGGTCAATCAGTACAAAATCGAACGTGAACTGATCGAGGCTTTCTTGTTCAGCATGGAAATGGATTTGCATCATCATCAATACGAGGATCGTTTGTACCAGGAGTACATTTACGGTTCGGCAGAAGTGGTCGGGCTGATGTGCTTGCGGGTATGGATCAATGGCAATGAGGAGGAGTACCAACGCCTGAAAGCGCCAGCACGCAGCCTGGGTGCAGCTTTTCAAAAGATCAATTTTCTGCGCGACATGAAAAGTGATTTTGATGAACGGGGCCGGGTTTATTTTCCAGGAGTGGATTTTCGTCAGTTTACGGAAGCCGATAAACTCAAAATAGAGGCCGACATTAAGGCCGATTTTGACCATGCCTATACCGGGATCGTACAATTGCCTAAGGGTGTACGTTTTGGGGTGTATTTGGCGTATGTGTACTATACCAAGTTGTTTCAAAAAATTAAAAAATCTCCGGCGCATCAGGTGCAAAAACAAAGAATTCGGGTACATGATGGTCGGAAGGTCGCTCTACTTTTGAGCTCAGCTGTTAGAAATAGTTTAAATTTGCTGTAAAATTGAACATGAAAACAGATCTTACAGCTCCCCATACCCCAATGTCGAATGGTTGGAAATGGCCTATTTTGTTGTGGCCATATTTACTGGTTGGCTTATTGTGGCTTTTTAGTCACATCAACCTGGGGCAGCTGGTTTACGATGTACCAACCCTGGTACATTTGCCTTTTTTGGAAAACAGATTGGCTTATGCTTATGTGCATATTTTTGCTTTTGTGCCTGTTTTTTTATTGAGTTTTGACCGCAAGGTGCATTATTATAAATCTTGGCTGGATTTGTTTCCTGCCATCCTCATCATGGGGGCTTTTTTCATAGTTTGGGATGTGTACAAAACTTTGGCCGGGGTCTGGGGCTTCAATGGATACTATGTCACTGGGCTGAATATCGTGTACTTACCCTGGGAAGAGTTGCTGTTTTTTGTAACGGTCCCCTTTGCCAGCATCTTTATTTACGAATGCCTCAACGCCTACTTCCCGGGCGACCCATTGGCGCGTTGGGACAAACCCATCACCCTGGGATTGATCATTGGCTGTTTTATACTGGGCCTCCTTTACATTAGCAAGGCTTATTCCAGTACGACCTTTATCCTTACCGGTGGCTTTATGTTGTACCACTGGTACTATGTCCCGAACACTTACCGGACCCGCTTTTACCGGGCTTTTTTGGTCATTTTGATCCCTTTTTTATTGGTAGACGGGGTACTCACGGGAGGGTTTACCAAAGAACCGATTGTGCTGTACAACCCGGAAGAGTATATGGGCATTCGCATCCTTTCTGTGCCATTTGAAGATGCTGTGTATGGTTTTTTACTTCTATTTGGGGTTTGTTATTGGTTGGAATGGTTGCGTAAGAACCATTAGTGTGGAGCTTTTTATCGCCCCTTAGTCTACTTTTTTACTTCCTTCTTTTTTTGTGGTTTAACTTTGGGCTGCTATTTCAGCAAGGGATAAAGAACCGAGTACAAGATGGATATGCTTTTGAGTGGTATCAAAGTAGGGCTTATTCTTAGTTTTATGATTGGCCCCATTTTTTTTGCATTGGTACAAACAAGTGTGGAGGAAGGCTTCCGGGCCGGAGCAATGGTTGCCTTGGGCATTTGGGTGAGTGATACTTCTTTTGTACTGGCAGTATATTATGGTGTGTCTTATCTGGCCGAGATTGTAAAAGCGCCAAGTTTTTCCCTGATTTTGGGTATTGCTGGCAGCATCTTGCTGGCTTGTTTCGGCTTGGCGACCCTCCTGACCATACCCAAAGGTTTATTGAGCAATACCCTGCCGGAGTACAAACGCAGTTCAAGTTATCTATCCTTATTCATCAAAGGGTTTTTGATCAATACGATCAACCCCTTTACCGTCTTTTTTTGGACTAGCCTGATGGGAACGGTAGTGGTCAAAGATGGATTTGACGGCCAGCAAGCCTCCTGGTTTTTTGGAGCTGTACTGGGCACCATTGTGACAACCGATTTATTAAAAGTGATTTTGGCGAAAAAAATTCGCTATAGTTTGCGGCCGGTTCACCTGCTTTGGTTGCGCAGGATATCCGGTGGTGCTTTAATTGTTTTCGGAGTGGTTTTGCTGTTTAGGGTTTTACTCTTGCTGTAAGGGTAAAATTTCAAACTCAAGCAGTAGTTCCAAGGTAGAAAAAATAAAAATCAATGAACCAACCCCAGGCACACTAACCTGGGCCTGAATGTATTCTTTTCCAGCAAGCATCTGCGGACAAACCTGAAGATCAGGATACAGTTTTTTTACTTCGGCTAAAGAAATACCTTTTTTAAAGCTGATGCGTGGTAGCTTCACAACTCATAACAGTTTAAACAAAAAATGTCCAACTTAGACACTTTTTGCACTAGGAAGAAGGCAAATAGCTATGAGTTCTTTGGTGAAGGAGTCAAAAAAATTTGAGAATAGAATGTAAGCTTAAGGTACAATTATTCTAGTTCCATTCAAACGTTTCGATCATTTTTCGCAGGTCTTTTTTTACAAAATCGTACACTGGCGCCAATGAATCCGTGTTGATCTTGGTTTTAAAGTACAAGGAAGCGCGAAAGAAATGTTGTTTTTCATCCGTAATGAAAAACTGGAAAGGGGTTGCCGCAGGGCCTTCAATGGAAAAAACCATCCCTTGCAGGTCCGGGCCACGATTGATGCGTTCTTCTTCGATGTAATTGGCTTTTTTGTTGTGCCAATCTACAAGTTCAAATGCATCAGATTTGAGTTTGTCCAGAGACTTCCCTGCTCCAATTCTGGAGTAAGTACAATAAATCCGGCACTCAAAATCGGGGTAGTACAAATCAAACCAGCAGGGGTTTTCGGGCTTTACGCCGTTTTGCCCCGTGTCTTGCTGCACTTCACTATAAGTTGGGTATTGAAAGGTAAATGCACAGTAGTTTTCATCAAAAGGCCGAAAGGCTTTTTGTGGATAAATGACCCGAGGAAAAGCCCTTGGGCGTGGGATGGGCGTGGGCGCATCACAAGCTATCGCCAATCCGGCTATCGCCAACAAAAACACAAAACGAAAGAGTAAGGCCATGTATTTAAATCAGCATGCGGTCATAACATCGCAAAGTCTGTGGGCTTAGGGCCTTCGACTTTGCGATGTATGCCTGTAAACTAAAAGGGCAAATCATCATCTGCCGTTACGGGTGCTTCTTCAGCAGAAGTGGGCATCGGCGCTTCACTAACGCCAGAATTATTGTTGCGATTGTATGGATCGTCCTTTTCGGAGGGGAAATAGTTGCTATTGCCGCCTGTGCCACCCTTACGCGCGTCTACGATACGGAAATACTCGCCAACCACCTCGGTGGTTTTGCGGTTATTGCCTTCTTTGTCTTGCCAGGTGCGATGCGTCAATTTACCTTCCAGATAAATCATCATACCTTTTTTCAAGTTCTTTTCAGCCCGTTCAGCAACTGAGCGCCACAAAATAATGTCGTGCCATTCGGTCAGATCCTGCCAGTTGCCCTCTTTGTCCTTGTAGCTTTCACTTGTAGCCAGTGAAAACTTGGCTACCATTGCACCATTTTCCAAACTGCGGACTTCGGGGTCGCGTCCCAAGTTGCCAATGAGAATTACACGATTTACCATTGTTTTAAATTTTTATAAATTTACAACAAAGTAAAACAAAAAGCTATACCCCCGCACTACCATTTTTCATTTTTTTGTTCCCGCGCAGTTTGGGCCAAAAGAAGGCAGTTCAAGAGTATAGCTATTTGATAAACAGTATTGTATCAAAAATTTCACACTTCTTTTTGTTCTCTATTCCTCTTCGGAATGTTTCGAACGGGTACCGTGAATCAAGCGATGAGGATTGGCAATGTTCAAATTGACGGTATCCTTTGGCGCTGAGTTGATGCTTTCCCACAACAAATCCTTGAGTTCCATCAGCCCCTGTTCTGCTACGGAGGAGATGAACAAATGCGGAATGTCTTTCGGAATGGTGGGCAGCAGCATTTCTTTTAGCTCCTCGTCGATCAGGTCTGCTTTGGTAATGGCCAGCAGTCGGGGTTTGTCCAGTAATTCCGGGTTGTACACCCGTAGCTCATTCTCCAAAATCTGGTATTCCCGGTTGATTTCATCGGTATCGGCAGGTACCATGAACAGGAGAATTGAATTGCGTTCAATGTGGCGCAAAAAACGCAAACCCAAGCCTTTGCCCTCACTGGCGTGCTCGATGATCCCTGGGATATCGGCCATCACAAAGGATTTTCCATCGCGGTAAGGCACAATCCCCAAGTTGGGTGTCAGGGTAGTAAAGGGATAATCGCCAATTTTGGGTTTGGCCGCCGAAATCACAGATAAGAGGGTCGATTTGCCCGCATTCGGAAAGCCAACCAAG
>JAAFHQ010000123.1 GCA_013298445.1 Chitinophagales bacterium
CCTGCACCCAAATGTCTACAGCACCCGCTTTAAGCAATAATTTTTCCCAACGTCGGCGCATCATCGCTTCTGTTTTGGTGTTGATTGCTGCGCTTTGTTTTTCGGCCAAAGCCGTTTTGGTCAAATTGGCCTACCGCTACGAGATTGATAGCATTTCCCTACTCACCCTGCGGATGGTCTTTTCGCTGCCCTTTTTCCTGGGCATTGCCATTTGGGCCAAACAAAAGGCGTTGAAAGAAAACCGCCACGTAATACTCAGCACCCGCGACTGGGTTGCCATTTTCCTGTTTGGCCTTTGTGGGTATTACCTGGCGAGCATGCTCGATTTTATGGGCTTGTTTTACATCACTGCGGGATTGGAGCGTTTGATCCTGTTTTTATATCCCACCATGGTCTTGGCCATCAACGCCATTTTTTTGAAAAAACCCGTCACGCGCATCCAATGGATTGCCCTGGCTTTGACTTATGGCGGAGTGAGTTTGGCTTTTCTCGATGGGGATCAGTTGGGGGTAGGTCGCAATGTGTTGTTAGGCAGTGTCCTGATTTTTTTTAGTGGCTTGACCTATGCCATTTATCTGGTAGGCAGTGGCCAGTACATCACCAAAGTGGGTTCTTTGCGCTACACCTGTCTGGCCATGTTGGCGGCCAGCGTGGGTGTGATTGTGCAGCATGGAATCATTTACCAGTGGGCCTTGTTCCATTTTCCGGCACCAGTGTATGTCCTGGCATTGATCATGGCAATTCTTTCCACGGTGTTGCCCACTTTTATGATGAGTGAAGCCATTCGCATCATTGGTTCCAGCAATGTGGCCATTATTGGAAGCATTGGCCCGGTAGCCACCATTGTGATGGGATATTTCTTGCTGGGCGAAACCTTTGGGCTATGGCAGTTCCTGGGCACCATTTTGGTAATCATTGGGGTCTTGCGGATTAGTTTGAAATGATAACTTTGTGGGCAGTTTAGAAAGTTGAGGAAGGTTGAGAAGGTTTAGGCTACCGCAAGCGACTCTGACACGTCCTTGTCCAAGTCGCTTGCGGTAGCCTAAACCTTCTCAACCTCGCTCAACCTTCCTCAACCTCTATAGATATGGAATTAAACCATAAATCGCTCGGACAAGGCGAGCCACTCATTGTGTTGCATGGCCTCTTTGGAACCCTGGACAATTGGCAAACCCTGGCTAAATCCTGGTCCGAGCATTACCTGGTATACCTGGTGGATTTGCGCAATCACGGGCGTTCGCCGCATGTGGATGGCTTGAGTTATCCAGCGATGGCGCAGGATTTGCACGATTTTATGGAACAAAACTGGATCCATAAGGCTCATATTCTGGGGCATTCCATGGGTGGCAAAGTGGCGATGGAGTTTGCATTGAGTTACCCCGACATGGTGGATAAACTCATCGTTGTTGACATTGCCCCCCGCCCGTACGTCCCTGGGCACGACGAAATTTTTGCGGCTCTTTTTGCCATTGACCTCAACACCCTCGAAAGCCGTCAAGCCGCTGAAGCCATTCTCGAACAATACATTCAGGAATGGGGCGTGCGGCAGTTTTTGCTCAAAAACCTGTCGCGACTGAAAGAAGGTGGTTTTGAGTGGAAAATGAACTTGCCCATTATTTACCGCGATTACGCCCAGATTTTGGAGCCACCCACTGAGGCTGATCCATTTGAAGGCCCTACCTTATTTATACGAGGGGAACAATCCAGGTATGTGCGCGACGAAGATGTCCTGCACATTCAAGAACTTTTCCCGCACAGTACTTTGCAGACCATTCCCAATGCTGGCCACTGGGTCCATGCTGACCAGCCGGAGGTATTGAAAGGGATGGTGAATGAATTTTTGAATAACGGTTAATCCGCTCAATTTTTCAACTCCTCAACTTCTCAACTCATGACCACCATCGGTTTTATTCTTTTCCCCCGCCTCACTCAACTCGACCTTACCGGTCCATACGAGGTATTTGCCCGTTTGCCCGATACGCAGGTTTTGTTGCTGGCAAAAACCCTGGACCCAATCGTTACCGAAAAGGGCCTGAGCATTCTACCCAATGGCACTTTTGATACGGCCCCGCAGTTGGATGTGCTCTGTGTACCCGGTGGGCCAGGCATCAATGAGTGTTTGCAGGACGAAGTATTGCTTCAGTTTTTGCGCCAGCAAAGTCAAGATGCGCGTTACGTTACTTCGGTTTGTACGGGTGCATTGATCTTGGCAGCGGCAGGTTTGTTGGGCGGGTATAAAGCTACTACCCACTGGCTTTCGCTGGATTTGTTGCGGCAGTTTGGTGTGGATGTTCGTACTGAACGTGTTGTACAAGACCGCAATCGCATTACTGGTGGCGGTGTTACGGCAGGCATTGATTTTGGGCTGACTATCGCAGCTGCTTTATTTGATCAAACCACCGCCGAGTCCATTCAACTGATGATGGAGTACAATCCTCAACCGCCCTTTGATAGTGGGCATCCCAGTACCGCCCGGCAAGAAGTTATTGAAAAAGTGGAGCAGGCGGCGGCACCTTATCAGGAAGAACGGAAAAGGATTGTACAGAGCTTAGATAAGCTTTAATTGACCACGTACCAGGTGTAGCCCTCTGCGGGAATTTCTACCTCTAGTGTTGCTTCGTAACTTCGGTTCAGCTTCAGTTTTTGAGCTTTTCCCCCTTTTTCCTTAAAAACCGCAGTTGTTTCCAATCCAGCATAGTACAAAGGCACTTGAATACTCCGTTTAATCGGCACTTTGAGTGGATTGTACAACATCAAAAGTCCTTTTTCGGGCAGGTTGGGGTCAACGTGCAGGATGCCATCCCAATCCCGGCCATCAGGTCGCCGCAAGTGAATGATATCGGCGTTCAGGATTTGGCGATACTTTTTGTACCAGTCAATCACCCGGATCACGGTTTGTTTCGTTGTTTCGGTATCGTACAATCTAGGCCCACGGTAACAGGCCTGTATCCCGGCGCCATAATATTGTACCATCAATTGTTCGTAATCACTGAGGTGTTCGGAAAGGGGCTCCAGTACCGCTTCAGCTCCGCCACCCTGGTAAACGGTTAAAGGCACAAAACCCCAACCCATCGAAGGTGTTTTTTCCCAGGTCCCATCAAAAATGTTTTGGCGATTGAGGATTTTTTGCTGCGCTCGTGGCAAAGAGAAATTGACCTCCCGGTAGCCCAGGGCAATTTTATGGGTGCCATCCAAAAAGTACCAATCGGGGGCATTTACGTAAATGCCGTTTTCATTGCACCAACGGTAAAGGCTCTTTTGCAGGGCCATTTGCCGCCATTGGGAATCTTCCAGCCCTCGATGGCCGGGGTGAGTGGTGGAGGCGCAGCGGTCGCCGGGATAAGGGCCGTCGTTTTCAAAAATATCAAAACCCGTTTTAGACATGAAGAATTTGAGTTTTTCCAGGTAAGTCAGGCCCCATACGCTGCCAAAACAAGGAGCATTGCCAAAAAAGGCACCCCCGGGTTTCCCGGTCACAGGACTGATCACATCGTGCTCATCGCTGATGCGGCGGCTGCTGAACAAGGAATAACTACCGATCAGGATTTTTTTGCTGTGGGCGTAATCGGTAAGGATTTTCCAACGCTGGATGTTGGCGGCGCTGGTGTCCTCCATGTTGCAATGGCTGCCAAAACTCAGAATGACCCCTTCGTATCCCGTTTCAGCACACTGGTCAATGATGCTGCGCACCTGCTCGTCATTTTTGCTGACGAGGTGCATAAAAATCGGATTTTGGGTCGTCCAGGGTGCAACCGTACGGTACATCTTGCGCGCCATCAAACCCCGGCGCTCGCGGTCGTAACTGTCCAACAGCAACTCGTAGGTGCGGATGGATTCAAAATGCTCGCCAGCTTGAAGTTCGATGCCTGGCGCGAAATCTGGATACACTTCCAGAATGCAGGGCGTTTCGTAATTGTAGTTGACTTGTGAGGTGTAAGAGGAGTCCGTTTTCCAATGCGTAGTTTGGTCGCTGATGGTGTAACGCATGGCATTGTTGAAGGCGTAGTTGGTTTCAATGTAAATGCCCTGAGGCTTTTTCATTTGTTCAGGTTTGCCCACTACGGCACTTTCTTCTTCGGGCATGGCCAGGATTTCGTTGAGTACCCGATCCAGTTTGAAACGGCCATTGGAGCTTTGGTTGTCGATACTCACCCATTTGCACAAAAGGGGAATGCCATCGTAAAGGGCATAGTGCACCTTGATAATTAGCCCAGCCAGTGCAGGCGCATTGTGCCGAAAAGTCAAACTCAGCACTTTACCTTTCGCTTGCTGGGGATTGCCCGTCCAGGTGGCTGAGCGCCAATTGAGGAAGGGTTTTAAATCCTGGATTTCATAGGTTTGGTATTGAAAATCCTGAGGGTTCGAGTTGAAGTTATTCAGCCATTCCGGCAAAAGATAGGCTTGTTCTTTTTGCCCGTACAAACCACCAACAGCGTATTTTTTACCACTGATGGTCACTTCAGCTTCGGGTTTGAGGGCTCGAATGAGTTGTTGACCGTTGCTCAGGTTGTAATAATCGTAACAAACCAGATTGGGCTGCAAACGGAAGCTCCGGCGCAGCAGGCCATTGTTGAGCTCAATGGTTTTTCCATCAGTACTGACCAGCACTTGGGCTTTGGCCGTGCTGGGCTGAATCAACCAGTCTGCCGACCGTACCTGTGCGGTAGCTAGAATGGGCCACAAAAAAAAGCAGCAAAGTGAGTAGGTTAGGAAAGGGCGCATAAACGTTTTTTTTAACAATATAGCCCTTGCATTAATCCTTCAATAGATTTAAATTGAAAAAGTTTGAAATTATCCTCTCCAAAAGAATTAACAAGCACTTAAAGTCCCTTTTTCGCTGCTGCAAACCCCAAATCTTGCAACGCTGATAACCAATTGTAATGTAATTCATCGTCGATTGCCGTGACCAAAATCAGCCTTGGTCATGACTGAAATCAGTGCAAATCAATCGCAATCTCTTAAAAATTGGGCTATCCACTATTGATCATTTATAAAGCCATAACACTGATGAAGACCATTAAGCAACTCATGAGTAGTCCGGTCGTAATGGCCACTGTAGAGACTACTGTGCAAGATTTAAGGAAATTAATGAGCCAACACGACATCGGTGCCGTGCCCATTACCGATGAAGGCCCAGGTGCAGACATTCTGGGCATTGTAACCGACAGCGATCTGCGCAACGTCAAGGATTCCACTTTATCCGTAATGAGTGTGATGAGCACCAAGCTGTGCTTCATCAACCAGGATGACTCTACTGCTACCGCAGCCAATTTGATGTTGAAAAATGGAATTCACCATTTGTTGGTCAGGGAGTACGACGAGGTGGTTGGGATTTTGAGTTCAGTTGATTTGTTAAAATTAGTGGCGAGTAAACCCATTACTTTCCACCCACAGCTGTTTTTTGTGTAGTAAAGCGTTATTTTGATGTTGGGTTAGACAAACAATGTACACTGTACAAATGCGAAGGCACCAAAAGACTTGCTCTCTTGGTGCCTTTGTATTTTAGCAATCACTTCTTGTTAAACGTATTCATCGTATGCGCCAAACCCACTGCCGCAAAACTTTTACTTGTATCGGCGGCATATTTGATGATTTCAGGTAAATCGACATTCTCCTCATCTGACCATTCGCCGAGTACAAAATCCACTTGTTGCCCTTTGCGGAAATCATTGCCGATGCCGATGCGCAAGCGAGCGTAATTGTTGCCGATGACCTGGTCAATGTCTTTGAGCCCATTGTGTCCACCATCACTACCCTTGCCGCGCAGGCGTTGTTTGCCAAATTCCAGATTGAGGTCATCCAACACAATCAGCAGATTTTCAATCGGAATTTTTTCCTTTTGGAGCCAATAATTGACCGCCTTGCCACTGCGGTTCATGTAAGTGGAAGGTTTGAGCAAAATAAGGGTACGTCCTTTGTGTTTGACCTTGCTCAGGGCACCCAAATGTTCGGTTTCCCAGCTAACTTCAGCGTCTTTGGCTAGTTGATCTACCACCAGAAAGCCGACATTATGCCGGGTGTCTGCGTATTCGGCACCAATATTCCCGAGGCCGACGATTAAATATTTCATGATTTCAAGGTTCTTAAACCGCTACACTGTAATCCCGCAGCACATCATTCAGCGATACCTTTTTATCGGTACTTTCTTTGCGCTGCCCGATGATCAACGCGCAAGGCACCTGGTAGGTTCCGGCAGGGAATTCTTTGGTATAGGAACCAGGAATGACCACCGAACGTGCAGGAACCCGTCCCCGATAGGTGACCGGCTCAGGGCCACTCACATCAATGATATGGGTACTGTTGGTGAGCACTACGTTGGCCCCCAGAACACATTCTTTTTCAACTCTTACCCCTTCAACCACAATGCAGCGGGAACCAACGAAACAATCGTCTTCGATGATCGTTGGGGCAGCTTGTAGTGGTTCCAATACGCCGCCGATGCCAACGCCACCGCTGAGGTGTACATTGCGGCCAATCTGGGCACAAGAGCCTACCGTAGCCCAGGTATCCACCATCGTGCCGCTACCTACCCAGGCACCAATGTTGACGTAGCTGGGCATCATGATGACGCCACGCTCCAGGAAAGAGCCATAACGCGCAATGGCATGAGGGACTACCCGCACACCCATTTCGGCATATGATTTTTTGAGTGGAATTTTGTCGTGAAACTCAAATGGACCTACCTCAATGGTTTCCATTTGGCGCAGTGGGAAGTACATCACTACCCCTTTTTTGACCCAATCATTCACCTTCCAGTTGCCATCGGCAGTGGGTTCGGCTACGCGGAGTTGCCCCTTGTCCAGCAGTTCTATTACCTGAAATACGGCTTCTTTGACCTCCGTTTGGGCCAGGAGACTGCGATCCTCCCAGGCTTGTTCAATTGTTTGTTGCAGCGTGCTCATTTGTATTGGATGTTAAAAACGAGCTGCAAAAATAGAAAAACGATTGGAAAAGTTGAGGGAGGTTTAGGAAGGTTGAGAAGGTTTAGGCTGCCGCAAGCGATGTTGACATGATCTTTGTCTAAGCCGTTCGCGGTAGCCTAAACCTTCTCAACCATCTCAACTTTCCTCAACCTAACCTAATTCAGGCTTCCTCCTTCGTAACCACCACCCGCCGCATGATAATCAAACTGATGATAAAAAACACCGCCAAGGACAATACCGAGTTGCGCATTCCGCCACTGAGTTGGGTGATCAGGCCAAAAACAAAAGTGCCCATCACGGTGGAGAGTTTATCCAGAATATCGTAAAAACTGAAGTAAGACGCGGTATCTGGGGTGTCCTCAGGCAACAATTTGGCGTAAGTCGCCCTGGCCAGGGACTGCATGCCCCCCATCACCAGGCCTACAGCTGCGGCAAGAAAATAAAAATCCAGGCCCGTTCTGACAACATAGCCGCCAACACAAATCACGGTCCAAATGACCATCATGTACATCATCGCATTTTTATTGCCTTTTTTGCTGGAAATCCAGGCAAATAAATAGGCGCCACCAATGCCAACCACCTGCAAAATCAAAATCAGGACAATCAAATTTGAGGTATTAAAATGCAATTCTTTTTCGGCAAAAATGGAGGCCAGGTACAATACCGATTGTACACCTGCATTGGCAAAAAAGAACGCGGACAGGTAGCGCAACATGTTAGGACGGGCCAAAACCCTACGAGCTGTTTTACTCACTTCCTCATAACCTCGTTTGAGTAGGCCTTTGGAATAAGGATGGCGCGCATCTTCTGGCAAACGGCGCAGCGGGATTTGCGCAAAACCAATCCACCACAAACCCACCATTACAAAAGCCACCGGAACCGCCTTCAAACTTTCAGAGAAACCAAACCATTCAAAGTTCTGAATCACGATCAGGTTAGTCACCAACAAAATAATACTCCCGGCAAAGCCATAACTAAAACCCGTAGCACTTACTTTGTCGTAACGATCCTCCGTAGCGATCTCCGGTAGAAAGGCATTGTAAAAAACCAGGCCGCCCGAAAAACCGATGGTAGCCAGGATAAAACAAGTGACTCCAACCCAGAGGGTTTTCATGTCGGTAAAAAACAACAAACCTATGCAGGCCAGTGCACCTAATGTGGTAAAAAAGCGCAGGAAAACTTTTTTGCGCCCCCCATAATCGGCAATCCCAGAAAGCAGCGGTGAAACCAGCGCAATCAGCAAGTAGGCAAAGGACAAACAAAAGGAATAAAGGGTGCCATCACTGATCTTCAAACCCAAAATTTTGACCTCATCGGCGGTAACGTGCAAAAAATAACCTGGAAAGATTGCTACCGTTATCACGAGCGCATAAGCACTGTTGGCCCAGTCAAAAAAAGCCCAGCCTTGCAGGATACGGGGTTGGTTTTTTACAAAAGGAATCGCTAAAGTGCTGGATTTATTGGTGTTTTTTTCCATGAATTGATTTCCGTTTGGCAGATTTTATCTCGGAAAGTAGACATTTTATTTAGATTGATGTACGAAATCCAAAACAAATTTCCTATCTTGCCAATGTTCAGTTTTTTTCACGCTCACGAGGCGAATTTTCGCCAGTTTTTTAGACCTTTTTTCAACAAAATTTCCCTGCAATTACCTGAAAATGAACAGCTTGAAAGTTTTAACACTTTCGAGTGGTGAAACTTTCAGAAATTTTGCTTTATCTTTGCATCGGTCCCATCCGAACATATTTATCAAATACTCACCCAGTTACACATCCCATGTAGTCCCATACATAAATCATTCATGCGAACCAACGTACTTATTATATGCTAGAAGTATTAACTACTTGTTTAGCCTTAGGAACATGTGCACCTACGACGCTTAACGTATCCATTCCTGCCGATCTGCCTACAACGGTAGCAGAAGCAGAAAAGCGATTCCGCAAGGACGTTCTGGATTATGCACAACTTTACATGGGGTTGCCATACCGTTACGCCGGATATTCTCCGGTAACCGGTTTTGACTGCTCCGGGTTTACTTCCTACGTTTTGGCTCATTTTAAAGTCAACGTTTCACGTTCATCTCGCGCCCAGGAACTGGAAGGCGAAAAAGTTGAACTGAGCGCTGCACAACCTGGTGATCTGCTCTTTTTCCGCCGTTCGGCCAGCAGCAGAGTTTTTCACGTCGCCATGGTTTACTCCAATGATGAAAAAGGCCTCAGATTCATCCATAGCTGCTGCTCTAAAGGCATCGCTATTGACAATCTGAACGAATCAAGCTACTGGGGCGCCAAAAGCGTTTCCGCACGAAGAATTGTACAAAAAGCCGACTTTGTTGGGTTGTATGGCCCACAAGTCATGCAGGTGGCCCCTGCACCTACTGCCGCTCAGGTAGTAACTGCTCAGTTCAACTTGGTGCCCGAAGAAACAATTGAACCCATGGGTTTGATTGCCGAAATTGAAACTCGGTGCTTTTCGATCGGTCCAAGAAGGTAACACTTAAGTTGAGGGAGTTGAGGGGTTGAGAAGTTGAGACAGCTAGCGCCTAAGTCGCTGGAACAGCCTCAACTTCTCAACTCCTCAACCCCTCAACTTTTGCCAAATGAATCACTTGAGGGTTTGAAGGTTAATTAATAACTTTCAAACCCTTAATTTTTTCAATAACTTTTGCTTCTTTTGCTACGCAAAACCTACTTTAAACATGATCAATTTGATACTCTTTGGTCCTCCAGGATCAGGTAAAGGAACCCAAGCGGCTAAACTGGTTGATAAGTATCAGCTCTTGCACATTTCTACTGGTGATCTTTTT
Organism: Chitinophagales bacterium; assembly: GCA_013298445.1. GTDB lineage: Bacteria > Bacteroidota > Bacteroidia > Chitinophagales > Saprospiraceae > Haliscomenobacter. The sequence continues at coordinate 9,730 of JAAFHQ010000123.1, forward strand.
CGTTATGAAATAGGAAATAGTACCCCCCTCGGACTGGAAGCCAAAAGTTTCATGGATCGGGGCATGTTGGTGCCCGATTCCGTAACCATTGGAATGTTGCGCAATAAAGTGGAGGCCAATCCCGACGTAGCCGGGTACATTTTTGATGGCTTTCCACGCACCATCCCCCAAAGTGAAGCTTTGAATGCGCTGATGGCTGAAAAAGACCAGCGCATTTCCAAGTTGATCATGTTGGAAGTACCCGACGAAGAGTTGGTTGTCCGTTTAATGGAACGTGGCAAATCATCTGGCCGACCAGATGACGCCAATGAAGACGTAATTCGTAAACGCATCGACGTTTACAAAGCGGAAACCTCGCCTGTATTTGATTTTTATGCTGAGTATAATCTTTCGATAAAAATCGATGGCGTAGGCAGTAAAGCGGAAATTTTCGAGCGCTTGTGCGCGGAGATAGATAGTCTTTAATCACGAGTTGAGAAGTTGAGAAGGTTGAGTAAAGTTGAGGAAGGTTGAGGCTACCGCAGCGACGTTGACCATGTCACTGCGGTAGCCTCAACCTTCCTCAACTTTCTCAACCTTCCTCAACTTCCCTCAACTCCTCAACTATGCAGTGTGGCTGAACAGAACTTTGTAGATTATGTGAAAATTTGTTGCCGTTCTGGCGCGGGGGGATCAGGATCTGTTCATTTTCTTCAGGACAAAATGACGGCAAAAGGCGGCCCTGACGGCGGCGATGGCGGCCGGGGTGGGCACATCATCTTGCGGGGCAACCGCAACGTGTGGACCCTGCTGTCCCTCAAATACCGCAAGCACGTGATTGCTAAAGCGGGCGGCAATGGCCGGGGTGGCAATTGTACAGGTGCCGATGGTGACGATGTCATTCTGGACGTTCCTTTGGGCACGGTAGCCAAGGACGCAGAAACGGGTGAGGTCGAATTCGAAATCACCGAACACGATGAAATAAAAATCATCACCCCAGGTGGGCAAGGCGGCAAAGGCAATGCCTTTTTTAAATCCCCTACCAATCAAACACCCAGCCATGCTCAACCGGGCGGGCCAGGGCTCGAAGAATGGAAAATTCTGGAGCTGAAGGTATTGGCGGATGTAGGCTTGGTTGGCTTTCCGAATGCGGGCAAATCGACCCTTTTGTCCGTGATTTCGGCGGCCAAACCCAAAATTGGCGATTATCCCTTTACTACCCTGACA
>JAAFHQ010000124.1 GCA_013298445.1 Chitinophagales bacterium
CCCGTTGCTGGAGTAATACACCCGATCCAAAATTGCTCCGGCGACCACAATATTGGAATCGACTGGCGAAATGGCAATGCTGGGCTCACAAGGGCCGGCCCCAAAGGCAGCAGCCGAACTATCAATGCGGATATTGGGAAAATTGGCGACAATTTCGGTAGGAGTGACCGGGGCGCTGGGGGTTTGGCGCTGGCAGGTAGAAGCCAGAATCAGTATCAATGTGATTGCCGTAAACGGGATAGCTTTTGTAGACATAGTCTATGGATTAAAAGTGTTTGACTAAGTAACGCAGAAAAATTAACTTCCCGATTTTGGGTTTTGAATAGGAAGTCGAGCGGTTCATTTCAAGTGAGCTTCCTATTCAAAAGCCTCTCAAAAAATCGGGAAGTAATTTTTGCGTTAAACTAAGGTACTTGATTTGTTTTAGGTAGCAAGAAGATGCGGGATTTTTTTGTCGGCACAATCAGTCGTTTCCAAAAACGCTGGAACTTGAGAATGCTGGGGATTTTGGGCTCGTAGTCTGCTATAAATGGAGGGTCGAGCTGATCTTCTGGAGTATGATCCAACTCATCCAAATGATTAAAATGTTGACTGATTTGGTTTCCCCAAAACATTTGGTCGTGTGCAGCCTTTTCAGAATGGCGGGTATTTGTGCTGAGAAGCCTTTGTTTCTTATTGTCAACAATGTTAGCCAGGGCGTTTTTATCCATAAATGTTTGAATACAGGAGTCTGCAACTGCTTCTAATTCTTTAGCCCTTTCTGGTGCGCACTCAAAAATTACTCTGATCCCAGTTCTCCAATCGGTATTAAAACTCTGCACGGTTACATGATAGACTGCACCCTGCTCTTCCCGAATTTTTTGCCGTAAAACAGCCTCTAATAAATGGTCAATATCATAAAAGTAGCCTAAATGCTTAGTGTAACGTTTGGACTTCCAAGTCGTGAGATAATCAATTTCTACACCAGCTTTTGCTTCGTTAAAGACGTATAGGCTTGTGTCAACCGGGATAATAGGGCGAATTTCTGGCTTTTTCATAGGCCTCATCTTGTAGTTTTCTTTAGTCGAAACACGAGTCGGTAAATTTCCCAGATAAGCGTCAACCACGGCTTGCAAACTATCTAAAGGTGCATCTCCCATTACGATAAAGTCAAAATCTGCCGGATTGCAAAAACGCTCGCGGTATAACTGCTCCAAGTCTTGTAATTTGATTTGTTGGAACTCCGAGGAGCTGTACTTTTGTTCGGTAGAGTGGGGGGGGGATACCCGCTTATTGTGAAAGTCGTTTAAAATGTTTGCCGTAAAAAATTGATGGTTTTTCTCTTGGAGAATGCGCTCCTGAACAGCCCGGTTCAACTCATTTTCACTAAAATTGGGCTGGCTTAAGCGCAAATGTATCAGCGCCATCAAGTCTTTAAAATTTTCTGGAGGACTGCTTGCCCTGATCATTTCCATGGTAGAAATGAGCTGGATATCTTCTTCGAGGTCAAAATCTGCTTTGCGTTGGGCTATTTCTTCTGCGCTGAATGAACCAGCTCCTGACGCTTGCACAGCTGTTCTCCATACATTACTGATTATTTTTTTGTCCTGAGGCACAAAATCTGTACCTCCATAACTTTCACCTTGAAAATGAATCCGTGCTTCTCCCGGCAGGCTTTTGAGGGCTACTTTGACTCCATTGGTGTAATGAATTTCGCGGATCGTGTAGGCATGGTCTTTCTGGCAGGCAATGGCTACTTTGGAGGGTAGTGGAGTGTCGAACCAGGGACGCAATGTCGCTTCATCAGGCAGCGCTTGATGGTTCAACGTTAAGGAATCTAGGAGTTGCCAGTATCGGGATGCAGTGGCGGTGGCAGTTGCGTGAGTTGGATGTGCCAGCAACAGCATTTGATTCGTGGGATTGAGCCAGTGTTGGGTCAATTCAAATAAATCTTCCTTGCGGATCTTGGTATAAAGTTCCACTAACACATCCCATCTCTTGATTAGCACGCCATAAGGTAGCTCATTTAAAAAAGCTTCATTGAGTAGATTCGCATGATCACTTGTTGCATTTTGTACGCTTTGGTCAAAAACCTTGTACTGCTTTGCTTCATTAATCAAACGTTTTTGCACATTTGCAAAGCGAGCGTCGCTCAAATTGCCTTTTGCGAGATCAATAATGGTGGGCAAAACCGACTGAAAAATAGTAGGCATGCTCTGCGGGTCGCCATTGGCGTTTAAGGTGAAGTAGCGCATTTGTCCCCAATCCGTAGCGGATCTAAAATTTATGTTTGTGCCGGGAGTTTTGCTGATGGATTTTTTTTGCAACTCCAACTCAATGAGCATTTCAATAAAATGCTCGATAGCTAGTGCGCGCATGTAGGGCTTGGGGCTGTGATCCAGCGCGGCTGGTGTATTTAGCTTCAGTTCCAGTATAGAAAAGGGTAGGAATAGTTCAGGATAGATCAAAGTGTCACGCTTTCCCAAAAATGGTATCACAAGCAAAGGTGAAGCGTGTTGGGGCATGGTACTGGGCATGTTTTGAAAAAAAGAACTGATTTGTTGCTCCATCCAGCCTAGGTCAAAATCCCCAACTGCGATCAATGCCATTGACTCTGGGCGATACCAAGTTTGATGAAACTGCCTCAGTCCATCCGCTTTAGCTTGCTGAATGATTGTACTGTCACCAATCGGGAAGCGCTGGGCAAGTAGAGGATGGGCCTGAAAAAACCACCGCATGACCGAGTGGGTAAATCGACTTTGGGGATTGTTGTACATTTGGCGCTCGGCCAATATCACCCCTTTTTCTCGATCTACCTCATGAGGCAAAAAGCTCATACCTTGCGCCCAATCTGCCATGATTTGTAACGCTTCTTTTAGATGGGCAATGCTATCTTGGGGTACATCCAAACGGTAAGCAGTATAGTCAAAACCCGTAGACGCATTGGCATCCGCTCCAAAATGCATCCCCGCCTTGGCAAAAAATTGCATCAGTTGTGCTTGAGAAAAGTGCTGAGTACCATTAAACCCCATATGCTCTACAAAATGGGCATAACCTCGTTGTTCATCCGTTTCATTTAGAGAACCCGCTTTGACGGCTAGACGCAGTGCGATTTTTTGATTTTTAAAAGCAGTATCCCGGTACAAAAAATAGGAAAACCCGTTGGGTAGTTTTTTGTGAATGACGCTGGAGTCTGAAGACAGATTCTGGGAGGCTTGTGCCAGCATCCAGCTTGTTGGGCATAGGCTTAGTACCAAAAGTACCAGTGTTCGAAGATGGGTCATAAGGGCTTATGTTGTTTTTCTAAACATAGCCCAAATTGTTCAAATTTCTGATTCCTTATACAATTTCTCGATGAAATGTTTTTAATTTTGGCCTAAAACCCATCACCATGCTCCAATCATCCACTTTCCAGTTCATCAAGGATCTAAAAACCAATAACAACAAAGAGTGGTTTGAAGTCAACCGCAAGGTATACCAGCGCGCCAAAGAGGACTTCCTCGTCCAGGTGCAAGCCATCATCAATGGTTTGGAAAGTTTTGATGCTGAAATTGCCTTTGCCAAGTTGGAACCCAAAAAATGCATCTTCCGCATCAACCGCGATACCCGCTTTTCAGCCGACAAATCGCCTTACAAAACCAACATGGGCGCCTGGTTCAGCGGCGGTGCCAAGGGTTTGCAGCGGGCGGGTTATTACCTGCACCTGGAAGAAGGAGGCTGTTTTTTGGCTGGTGGCATCTACATGCCCGAAGCTGAAGCCTTGAAAAAAATCCGCCAGGAAATCCACTACAATTACAAAGATTTGCAGGCGATTTTGACTGAGATCAGTTTCCAAAACTTTTTCCCCCGCGCTTTTGACCCCGACCTCAAACTCAAAAAGGCACCCCAGGGTTACAAAGAAGACAACCCGGCAATTGAATTGTTGAAACTGAAAAGTTTTACGGTGTCGCATAATTTTGCGGAGCAAAAATTGATGGAGCCTGGGTTCAACGACTTTGCGCTTGATGTTTTTAAAACCATGCAACCTCTGGTGAAATTCCTGAACCAGTCGCTTGATTAAAATATCGCCTTATCTCTAATTTTTATGCACAAACTCTACTACGCAGTTGCCGTGACCCTGTTGTTCGCCATGAGCGCTTGCCGCCTTTCTGAAACCAAGGACGCCTTGCCCAAACAAACGGTCGACCTCTTTGTGCGCTACCTGCAACCCGAACAAGAATACAAGGCAGAAGCCATCCTGCTGGAAGGTGACTCCTTGCCCCTGGCCAAATCGGTGCGTTTTCCGGCTGGGATTCGTTTTTTGGATAAAGAGATGACCGCAGTACAAATGTCTGAAAACCTGCTGCGCTATTCTACCGAGTTTGGGGGCACCTTTGCGCAACAGGCAGCTTTTAGCTTTCAAGACAAAGGGGGCACCAATCAAAACATTCCTTTGAGCCTGGAAATTTTGGGCGAAATCGAACTCAAAATGCCCAATCGCCTCGAAGGCCAGGTTGAACTCAATATCGCCAGTGGTGGGGTGTTGAAACAAGGGGAAAGCCTGGTCCTGGTTTTGACCGACCGCACGGGGCAAGCTTCTACGGTGACCATCGAAGGGCCATCTACCAGTGGTAGTTATTCTTTCCCTCTGGTGTCCTTTGGCAACCCGGCGAAAGGCAGTGCCGAAGTGTACCTGGTGAAAAAGCAGGTGCGGGATGAGCAAAAAGGGAAGTTGACGGTGCATTTGACGGAGGAGTTGTATTCGGCTTCTTTGCAGGTGAAAATTCCTTGATGTTCTAATGCAGGTCTTCACAGACATAACGTATAATCGCTTAGGTGCTCCTTAAGTGCCTTCGGTTTCTTAGGTGGTGAAATAATTCTCTGCGCAGCAGTTTTTTCTTTTTCACCACCTAAGAAACTGAAGGCACCACAGGAATCACCTCAGAAGTTTTAATACCTTGTTTCATTCAATCATCAAGCGCATGACCAAACTTGCCCTACTTTTCCTCCTCCTCCCCATCTGCCTGAGCGGCCAAAAAATGGGTTTTGACGACATCGATGGCCGCAACCTGAAACCTTGGCCCGTCAAAGACAAAAAAGCCTACCAAATGGCCTACCATTTTGGCGATTCTGAAGCCGAATCCAATCTACTCCTCCTCGTAGACGCGGGCAAATGTTACGCCCAAATCTCCTGGGGCGAATGGACCGACAACGGCACCAAATGGCTCAAACGTTTTGAATCCCTCAGCAACGTACGCATCGAAGGCAACCGCTTCTTTTCCAGCAAAACCAATGGCGAATTTGTACTCTACATCGACAAAGGGGACACCACCCGCTGCCTAAAAGTGTACCAACCCTGGAGCGGAGTAACCGCAAAAGGCCAGTACGAGGTCGGTTTTGTAGCGGGCAAGGCCGAACTGTTTGTGGATGGCCAATTTCCACAAGCTTCCCTACGCCAGCTTACCGCCGCCGAATTGGCCAAAATGCCCAAAGCCGACCTGCAACTGATGCGCAACGAGATTTATGCCCGCTATGGCTATATCTTCAAAGCGGGTGGTGCCATGCACACCCACTTCAGCAAACAGGATTGGTACCAGGGCCAATACGCCGACGTCAACAAATTCCTAACCGAACTGGAACGCAGCAACTTACAATTGATCCAGGCCGCCGAAAACAAGTAGAACTGCTTTATTTTGAAAAAAAAGTGGCTCAGCACTTGCGTATAATGGTGGGACGTATTACTTTTGCGTCACTCTTGGAAAAAACGCTTTCTGAGACTGGTTTTAGACCTATGGTGTAACGGTAGCACATCTGATTTTGGTTCAGCCTGTTAAGGTTCGAATCCTTATAGGTCTACATAGAAAAGGCATAATTACTTGTTCTGCAAGTTTTTATGCCTTTCTTGTTTTGGGGTGGGGCGTTTTTGAAACGGAGAGGGGTGTAGCAGTTGCGTGCATCCGTCTATTTTGGCTGTAGCTATGAGCAGTAAGAAGCAACACCAAGCATTTTCGCCGCTTTAATTTGATTTATGTGCTTCGCGCTTTTTGAGGCTTCGCCTCTCTTTACTAAAAGCGACATGATTGGAAGACGGATGCCACGGATTAGAACGGATTTTGACTCACCTTCGGCTCGCCCTTTTCCGCCTGCGGCGGAAAAAAATCCGTTTTTATCCGTGGCATCCGTGGCATCCGTTTTGCCATCCTGCCGCTTTGGTTGAATTAAATGGAGCAGCGACGCTGTGAGCAATTATCATTTTTTCTTATGATCCATCTGGTTTAAGGATTGAATTCAAAAAAGTTCGGTGAAAAGTTCGGAGAAAGTTCGGAATTGAAAAAAGAGGCAAGTCCTTGACAACGATTGCCCCCTTTTTTTTATGTTACACTATCTTTCACTAAAAATCAAAAAATGAAACCTGCAAAATTATTACGTTCGAGCATCCTGCATTTATGTTTTGCCTTGTTTTTCTGGTCTTGTGGCGGAAACAATTCTGCTGCCCATGAACACCAGCAAGACGATAAGGCTCAAACCGAACAGAAAGCGGAAAAAGGCAAAGAGTACACCTCTGCTTATGTTTGTCCAATGCATTGTGAGGGCAGTGGAAGTGAAGAAGCAGGCAAATGCCCTGCTTGTGGAATGGACTATGTTGCTCAGGCAGAGCATAGCGAAGATGGCCACAGCCATTGATAAATCCTGATAATAGGTCAGTGGACTGTTCCACATAGTCCACTGACCTATTGTAGGGTTTTCATTTTGATGTTTCCTGGAAGATTGGGGGGAGTGATGTGATCAGTTCCTCAGGTTATTGTTTGACAATCGCTAAGGTTTGCACCTTTCCTCCACGCTCGACCTTAAGCCAGTAAGTGCCTCCGGCCAGGCTCTCGGGGAGTTTTACTTCGTAATTGCCAGTGTTGCCAGTAATGCTGGTTTTGATCCGGCGGCCCAGGGCGTCAAACAACTGGATTTGACTGGGACCATTGTTGATGGGGTATTGCAAATAAATTTGATCTTTGGCCGGATTGGGAAAAAGCAGCATGTCTACCTTACCGGGAGCTTCTACCGCCACCACCTTGGAGTAGGCAAAATTGCCATCAAAATCCATTTGCTTCAGGCGATAATAATTCACTCCAGCGAAGGGGGTATGGTGTACAAAACGATAATCTCGGGTTTCGGTAATGGTGCCCGCGCCTTGAATTTCACCAATGGCGGAAAAAATTTCCCCTTCGGTACTACTTTCGATGATGAATTTTTCGTTGTTGAGCTCCGTAGCCGTGGTCCAGTGGAGGGCTACTTTAGCGCCTTCCAGCCCGACCTCAAAAGCACTGAGCTCCACGGGTAGGGGAGAGGAACTCACAATTACAATCACCCAGCCGCCGCCGCCACTACCGGAGCTAGCCCCGTTGTCGCCTCGGCCGCCGCCGCCGCCACCTGGAGCAGAACCATTTTGGCCAGAGTCGCCGTCAACGCCTCCAGCACCGCCGCCCGGTACACCGCCTACACCTGCACTGTTGGGGCCAGCTGCGTCGCCGCCTGCACCCGCCGCAACACCCGAGCCGCCGCCGCCGCCGCCAGCACCACCAGGCCCACTGCGGGCACCACCATCACCACCATTGCTCGATCCAGCTCCGGCCATGCCTGTAAAGCCACCGCCATTGCCGCCATTGTTGCCGCCTTGTCGACCTCCTTCGGCAGTGACAGTTCCTTCGGTGAAGGTATAACTGGAGCTGCCCCCAGCTTGGCCCGGAGCGCCGCCATTACCTACCACAATGGCGTAGTCGCCTTCGGGAACTTCTGCGTAAGTATTGGTTACAAAGGCGCCGCCGCCGCCGCCGCCTTTGGCTCGGACATTGTTGTTGCCACCGCCGCCGCCGCCGCCCCAGGCCTGCACCGTAATATTGGCTACATAACCAGTCGGAACTGTAAAAGTATAATTGCCGGGTGTGTAATAAGCCATGGTCACGGCTTGGGCATTCAATTGCATGATACTGATGCATAAAAGCCCTAGGAAAGGAAGGTAAGTTTTGCTCATCGGATGTTCTTTGGTGATTATAATTCACCAAAGTTATGAAAGTAAACCTACTGTTGAAAGGGGGGTGTCTTTATATTATTTGCTTGTATAAGAGGGATTTATATTTGTTGGGTGAAAAGAGCTAAAACATTTGCTATTGTGTCGCTTTAGCTCATCAATATCCGTAATGCTATCCTTTATGACCCACTTGTGGCGGTAATTTTTTCTGCCCATTAAAATAAACCTTCCTCACAACCTCCGGCTCTTTTCCAAAATTGAGCAGTAATCCTACCTCAATCGGTGTAGCCCGGAGGTAATTCATCAATTGCCGAACATGCTCCGGGTGAATGCTTTCAACCGCTTTCAGTTCAAGAATTACCACATCATTCACCACAATGTCGCTAAAAAACTCTCCAACCACAGTCTTTTTGTAATAGACTGCACAACGTTGTTGGGCAACCACCTTGTATCCTCGACTTTGGAGTTCTAGGAATAGGGCATTTTGGTACACTTTCTCAAGAAAACCGAAGCCTAGTTCGTTGTAGACCTCGTAATAGAGTTCCAGAATGTCATTAGTCAGGGCTTGATGTAACAGCATTTTATGGTGTTTTAATAATGAGCAATCTCCAGCCGCCCAAAAGAAGCCTTGAAAAATTCATCGTGTGATTTGTGCAGGTAATCCGACATCGTGACCGCTTGTGTAAGGAAGAATCAGGTGCAAAACTACGCTTGCTTGAGCTACAGCGCAAGGCATTTTTAGCAGGTTTTGACCAGGGCAAATTGTGGGTATTGGAACAGAGGCAAGGCAAAACAAAATGCAAAAGCGGTAGAATGGCAACACGGATATGGATGAGCTAGAGCGACACAATGACAACACGGATGCCACGGATGCCACGGATTTAAACGGATCCAGCTCCCGCCTGCGGCGTGAGTAGGACCCATGCTTTCGCCGCAGGCGGAAGAAAATCCGTTTAAATCCGTGGCATCCGTGGCATCCGTGGTGCTATCCTGCCGCTTTAGCTCTTTCCAATTCCAACCGTATCCAACTCCAAGGTTTCCCTTCATTGCTCTTCCCCGCTAGACCCAAAAACAAAAAGGGACAAGCAGCACGCACCCGCGCACCCCTTGTCCCTTTTTCAGCGTCAAGCCCTTCCAGGCTAGCAACCTTGTCTTATTCTTTCACCACGGGCAAGGCCTGCACCTTTCCACCCCGCTCTACCTTGAGCCAATAGGTGCCCTTGGCCAAACCCTCTGGCAGTTTTACTTCGTAATTGCCCGCATATCCGCCAATGCTCGTATTGACCCTACGGCCCAAGGCATCGAACAACTGGATGTTGCCCGCACCCTTGCTGTAATCGTATTGCAAGGTGATTTTGTCTTTCGCCGGATTGGGGAAAGCAAAAATATCCTTGCTGCCAGGTGCATTGATGGCGATGACTTTGGAGTATTCAAAAGTACCGTCAAAATCTACCTGCTTGAGGCGGTAATAGTTCACTCCAGCGCTGGGCGTATGGTGGGTGAAGGTATAGTCGTGTGTTTCGGTGGTGGTACCTGCGCCGGCAATTTCACCGATGCGGTTGAAGACTTCACCTTCGGTGGAGGTTTCGATGATGAATTTTTGGTTGTTGATTTCGGTTTCCGTCGTCCATTTAAGGGTAACCGATTCTTTGAATAAGCTGGCAATAAAAGAGGTAAGTTCAACTGGAAGAACACCACTTGTGGTTAGCATAGCTACGCCATTCACTGTACCAATTGGGGAAATGGTAGTTCCCTGGATACTTACCGAATTATCGTTTGATGTAAAAGTTCCTGTACTTGTAATTTCAACTTCTTGGGTTGAATTGAAGGTAGAATTACCATTCATGATAATTTCCCCAGTGATCACCAATTTTGCTGAAGGGGGAACGGTTATATTTCCACTGAATCGGGCTAATCCGGTTAAGGTTATCGTAGTGCAATTATTAGGGGGACCAGCAGCTAAATTTATTGCAGCTTGGAACTGAGCAGTATTGTTATAAGGCCCACTTAAGGTACATTGCCCTTTTAAATCAAAAGCGGATATAGATAGCGTTAAAACAAAGCACAGGAGTTGGGTAAATTTTAAAACCATGGTATTCCTAATTTAGGGATTAAAAATCCAATTCAACATGAATTGAAAAAAAGCAATGCATTTTTTTGGAAGGGGAGATTCTATAAAAAGGGCTGAAAGTTCAATGAAAATAGAATTGAAAATCATTGTCGTCTTGCAAGGTACGTCAATGCATATTCACCTTTGATATCCAGATTTTTATTTATTTTTTGCATATAAAGATTGTTGGGATTTATGTTTTTTTAAATTCAATAAAACCCTAATCTACCTCCAAAATGACAGCCGGGGTATAGGTGTGTCGATGAGGTTGTTTACCTAAATAAACGAGAAAATATACTTGAGAAAAGGGCCATTCCACTTGCCCAAAAAACAAAAAGGGACAAGCAGCACGCACCAACGCACTCTTGTCCCTTTTTCCTGAATTGTATTTTTTCAGGCTAACAACCCTGCCTTATTCTTTGATCACCGGCACGGTCTGCACCTTCCCATCACGTTCTACTTTCAACCAGTAGGTGCCTTTGGCCAAACCCTCTGGCAGTTTTACTTCGTAATTGCCCGCATACCCGCCGATGCTCGCATTGACCCTGCGGCCCAGCGCATCGAACAACTGAATGTTGCCCGCACCCTTGCTGTGGTCGTACTGCAAGGTGATTTTGTCTTTCGCCGGATTGGGGAAGGCAAAAATATCGTTGCTGCCTGGGGCATTGATGGCGATGACTTTGGAGTACGCAAAAGTACCGTCAAAATCCACCTGCT
>JAAFHQ010000125.1 GCA_013298445.1 Chitinophagales bacterium
GGAAAAACGGCGGTAATGAGTGAGGATTGCAACGCTTCTTTTGCCGTTTCGAACCAAGGTATAATAGGCACTGAAAGTAGGCGATTTAATTTCCAGTATCCTTTCTTTGGGTGAATATTTGATGCGGAAAGATTGTGTTTCAGGGTCATAGCGGAGTTCTTTTTTACCCAACAAAACCTGAATATCCGGTAACTGGCGGCCCAGGCTATCTTTGACCAAGATGGAAAGGTCTTGATGGTTGTTCAGCGCCTGAACTTGAATTGGAGCAGTAGATTTAAGGGCTATATCTACAAATTCACCCCGGATATGCACCTGCAAATAATGTCCAATTTCCTTTTCCGCTTCTATTTTGGTGATTGGTGTATGAAAAAAAGTGGAATCAGGCTGCTTTTTGGGGTTTTGATACAGCTGGGCTGCTTCGGTGGCCTCCAGGCGAAAAAACTGGAGCAGATTTTGTTGACCCGACAAGTTCAGGGTACAACCCAAGAGAGCAATTAAGAGCGAGAGGGTTCGGAGCGGTTTCATGTGCTGTGCGTTTAGTTTCATGGATGCACAAAACTACCCGATTACACAGCCAGTCGCTCGATTTTTGTGGTGAATGGTAATTTCCTTTACGTATTTACATGATCTCAAATCCCAAATTCCGATACGGATTCAGTTTTTGATGCTCCGGATCCAACTCCGTAATCAGTACATCCAGTTCTTCCAGGCCACAAACCCGGATTTTTTGGGTAGAATCCAGTTTTTCGGCAATAGACAAGGCCACTACTTTTTTGGACGATTCCATCATGACCTTTTTGATGGTCACCACTTCCCAATCGGACTCGGTCATGCCGTCGATGGCGTCGATCCCATTGACCCCCATCAGGCAAATGTCGGGTTTGATGTCTTTGAGGGTGCGCACCACTTCACCACCCACCGCGATACCCGCTGCACTGGATAAATGGCCACCGATAAAGATGGTCTCCGAGCCCTGGTGTTCCAGCAATTGCATGGCCGTAGTAAGGCTCATGGTCACAAAAGTCACTTTGAGATCGGGTGGTAAAATGCGGGCAATTTCCAGGTTGGTTGAGCCCCCGCTGATCAGCACCAGCATACCTTCGCGCAGCAGGCTGATGGCCTTGCGTGCAATGATGGTTTTTTCCTGGTAAGCGTATATTTCATTTTCCTTGTAGGAGTAAACGTGATAAGATTTGGACAAGGCTCCGCCCCTTACCTTGATCACCTTTCCAGCATCGGCCAATTCTTGCAAATCCCGGCGCACTGTATCTTCGGATACATCCAATTTTATACTCAGGTCGGTGAGTACCACTTTGTTGTGGATGTTGACTTCGCGTAAAATCAGTGCTTGACGTTCTTTTTTGAGCATATGGTTACAACATTAGCATGGGTCTAAAGATAATACATTCTGAGAATTTGCGGTAAAACCTGCATTTTTTTGAAAGAATCCTCCCCATAATGCCCCTAAAACAAAAAGCCTGCCAGAATTTCTTCTGGCAGGCTGGTAATAGCTAGCAAATAGTGTGTTTATCTTATTTGCGGTTTCTCAACCGCTAACCAATCTTTTCGTATTTCTTGCACAAAAATGCAGTTTTATTCTCAAAAACCCAAATTTTCAAGCAGGAATTATTTCAATTCTGGCAATTTTAGCTTGTTTTTGCCGAATATCTTGCACAAAAATGCAGTTTATCCATGATACTGGATCAAACCCGGCATGGGGTCTTGCTGAAAATTGGCCAATTGCAGGCCAAAAGGCACGGCATTGCGGGCAATTTCCTCCTTAAAATACTCAGCAACAGAGCCCACGAAGTGTATCGGAAGCTGTTGACTGCCCTCCAATAACCTGACGCTGCGTTGGAAAAACAAACTAAACTGTCGATCCAATAATTCCCGGATGCTTGGCTCCTCGCGATGTTCAAAAGCAAAGGGGGCAAAGGTGGACAAAAAGCGGTTGGGGTACGGCAATTGGTACACCGATTGCAGGATATTGTCACGGGTTAAGTGATAGTGATTGTTGAGGTCTTCGCGCAGATTTTCAGGCATTTCGCGGTTCAAAAAAGAACGAATCAATTCTTTGCCAATACCTGCACCGCTGCCTTCGTCGCCCAGGATAAAACCCAGGCCGCCCGCGGTTTCTACAATTTGGCTGCCATCGTATCGACAAGCATTGGAACCCGTGCCCAGGATACACACAATGCCTGCTTCCCGCTGGGACATGGCCCGAGCTGCTGCCAGCATATCCGTTTCTACTTGCACCTGGGTTGCTTCCTGAAACATCAGGCGCAACAACTGATTCATCCGTCGACGTTGGTCTTCAGCCTTACAACCCGTGCTGTAAAAATAGAGTTCAGTGACTGGTTCAGGAATGCTACGGCGTACTTCGCGCAACACATCAACGATGCCTTCATCGGTCAGGAAATAGGGGCTAATGCCCTGGGTTTGGAGTTGATGCAGGGTTTTTCCACCACTTACCGCCACCCACTTGGCTTTGGTAGCCCCGCTGTCGACGAGGATTTTCATAGGCCTGAGCTCAGGTTGTGTTCAGGGGAAAAGGCCTCCATGGCTTTGCGCACACTGCCGTGTTTGAGCAACAAGTCACGAGCGTCATCATAGGGTAAGCTCAGGTTTTGAACCAACATCTTGGCGCCTCGATCGACCAATTTGACGTTGGAGAGTTTCATGTCGACCATTTTATTGTCCATTACACGGCCCAAACGAATCATGATGCTCGTACTGATCATGTTGAGCACCAGTTTTTGAGCGGTTCCGGCTTTGAGGCGGGTACTGCCAGTGACAAACTCAGGCCCAACTACGACTTCTATTGGAAAATCTGCATTTGCCGCCAGAGGAGTCTCAGGATTGCAGGTAACACATCCGGTTATGATCCCCCTTGCCCGACATGCTTGCAGGCCCGAAATTACATAAGGAGTTGTGCCCGAAGCAGCAATACCAATCACGGCATCATCTTCGTCTATTTCATAAGCTTGCAGGTCCGCCCAGGCCTGGGTTAAGCTGTCTTCAGCAGCCTCAATGGCATGCCGAATGGCCCGGTCCCCGCCAGCGATCAGACCAATAACCAGATCTTCGGGCACACCAAAGGTAGGAGGGCATTCAGAAGCATCGAGCACCCCCAAACGACCACTGGTGCCCGCTCCAATGTAAAACAAACGGCCACCGCGTTGCATTTTTGGAACAACTGCATTGACCAATGCTTCGATTTGGGGAATGGCACGCGCTACCGCTGCGGGAACTTCCTGGTCTTCACGGTTCATGTTTTCCAATAACTCTCGCACATTCATCTTTTCCAGATTGCGATAGCGAGAAGGTTTTTCAGTAATCCTTTCCATACTCGGTAGCTATGAGTGCTTGTTTAAATTTTTTAAGCGGAAGCTTAAACAAGCTGTAAAATCCAAAATAATCCACAAGTTGCGTTATTTTATGCAATAAGTTGCAGTTTTGGGGGATTTTTTTTGCAAAAAAGCGGGCTTTCTTCTGCAAGGGGCTGCAATAAATATTTTTGCAAAAAATATTTGGATAAGTCAGCAAGCCACCTGTATATTTGCAGCCACTTAAATAGAAAGTGATCTGGGGGTATAGCTCAGTTGGTAGAGCGCTTGCATGGCATGCAAGAGGCCAGGGGTTCGAATCCCCTTACCTCCACAACACAAAAAAAGAAGCGCCTTGTAAATCAATGATTTGCAAGGCGCTTCTTTTTGGACTTACCTTTTGGGCTTCTAGTTTGAGGTGTTTTGGCGTTTTCTGGACAAATTCAGAACTTCTTTAGCCAAAAGAATGCCAGATGGTTCCTCCTAGTCTTCAAGTCATGCTAAATTTGTTGAGCAAAATTACTATTGATGAGAATTTATTTTTTCTTTATGATTATTTTTCCTTCTTTATGAGAACGATAATATAAAAACAGACCTATTGAAAACAAAATAAATACAGTTATAATAGAATCTTCAATTCCAATTCCTCCTCCTGTAAACAAAACTGGTCCTTCAAATTTAGAATGAATGATTTTGCCCATATCATCTAATCCTGTTAGGTTTGAACCATAAAAAGGTTGCGCAAAATTCCAACCTAAATGAAAGAAAAAAGGAAACCAAACTCTTTTAGTATATACAAAAAACATTGACATTGTAAATCCCCAACACAGTGATACAAAAAAGCTAAACAAAGTTGTGTTTGGATTAAAAATATGGTAAGTTTCAATTAGCATTATTATTAGAATTGCAATGTTAGTTCCTAGCCAGTTTTCTAATTCGCGTAATACTAAACCTCTAGTAAAAAGGTCTTCAATTAGAGCTGCAACAACCAGCGTCATGAATAATTCAAGGGAATAATCTTCTGTAGATATGTTAATAATGTGATAATATCCCAACAGGTATAATATAAAGATAGATAATGAAATTGCAGAAAATCCAATTGTAAATCCACCGAACATTTCTTTAGGTAAGTATTTTATGGAAAGTTCTTTAATTTCTCGTTTTTCATACCAGCGAAATAAAAAATAGTAACTTGAAAGTAACACCAAAAAAGAAACCAGATGGATTAGAGTGTCGGCAATGTTTTTATCTTCAATTATATTATAAAAAAACGGTTTTGATACAAAGTTTTGGACCACTATGAATAGTGAAAAGCAAACGACAATTCCTACAACAATCTTGGTAATTGGAAAGTGCAAGAATCTTTTGATAGGTGTATCCATTATTTTTTCAATTTAATGGTTTTAAAGCTCGGACGAATAGAAGTAGATGAATTTTTTACTTGGACGCGCCAAGTCTAAGGCTGGTTACAATACAGTACGATTTTCGTGGTTGTTAGCGGGTTAAATCGTATTTTAATCAGAAAGCCCCACCAAAAGGCAGGGTTTTAATAATATAGTCTTTTGTACTTACTTAGTGTTAAATTTAATTCTGCTTCACCGCCTCATACATCTTCTTCACTTCCTCCAGGGAAAACCGCTGATTCAGCGTAGTGGTAAACACAATTTCCGTGTCTCTTACCAGGTGTACATAGCGAAAACTGTAGCGGTCTTCATGATGGCCTTTTACTTCGTAAATAAAGCCATCGGTGTGTTGTTCTACAATTTTGCTGAATTCGGGATTGCTGTGTACTTCGCGGATTTGGCGAAAGGTTTGTTCGACCAACTTGCTCCCCTTGGCTTTGCCCGCATAAATTTGCACAGCAAAGGGCGTCTCACCCGTAGAGGTGATGGATACGTCTTTGATGCCCGAAAGTTCGAAATTTTCTATTTGGGTACTGTCTGTCGGGGCGAGGATGGTCGCCGGGATACCATAGCCTTTGAGGTCCAGTGCCTCCCAGGATTTGGATTTAGAGCCTCCACAGGTATGGAATACCGAGGCCATGAGTAGGAAGATTAAAAATTGTTTCATTGTGGTTACTCAAGAATGGGTGTGGGTGTGGGTCTGAAGGTGTGAGTGTGAATCCAATTATTTTGATGCAAAATTAATGCTTTGTGCAAGAAGTCCAATTTTTTCAAACAAAACCTTTATTTTTACGCGCAGTATTTTTTAAAGCGCTATGATAAAAAGGCTTCACATCCGCAATTATGCGATTATCGAGTACCTGGACATTGATTTTGCCAAGGGCTTGACCATCATTACCGGTGAAACAGGCGCCGGAAAATCGATCCTCCTGGGAGCATTGGGTTTGATTATGGGCGATCGGGCCGATACTAAATCCTTGTACAACCAGGAAGAAAAATGCATCATCGAAGGTATCTTTGACCTGGGTGCGCACGACTTGCGCGATTTTTTTGCCGAAAACGACCTCGACTACGAAACAGAAGTGGTCGTCCGGCGCGAGCTGACACCCTCTGGCAAATCTCGCGCCTTCGTCAACGACAGCCCGGTTACCCTCAAAGTGCTCCAGGACCTCAGTGCAGAGTTGATCGATCTCCATCAGCAGTTCGATACCCTCGACATCCACAACCTCTCCTTTCAACTCCGGATGATCGACGCCCTGGCGGGCAACAAAGAACGCCTCCTGCAATACCGCAACGTTTACCGCGAATACAGCGCCAACCAGCGTCGTTTGTCGGAACTCCTGAACCGGAATGAACAATCCACCAAGGAAATGGACTTCATTCACTTTCAGTTGGAAGAGTTCAACAAAGCGGAATTGGTGGCGGGCGAGCAGGAGACCTGGGAAGAAGAACTCACCCGGCTTAGCCACGCTGAAGACATCAAACGCACCCTGGGCATGGCTTTTGATATTTTGACCGAAAACGAGCAATCCATCGTCGGTCAAATGCAAAGCCTGAGCGTTGCGCTGGTGACCATCGGCAAATACGCACCTAAACTGGGTGAATATTCGGATCGTTTTGCTGGAATGATTTTTGAGTTGCGCGAAATGAGCAACGAGTTTGAAAAAGTAGCTGACCAGACCGATTACGATCCCGAACGGATTCAAGAGGTTCAACAACGCCTGGACTTGATTTATCGCCTGCTGAAAAAACACACCGTTTCTTCCGTCGATGAACTTTTGGCCATTCAAGCCAATCTGGAGCAGCAGTTGGCGGGCTTTGCCGATCTAGGCAATGAAATAGGTGCCCTGCGCGATAAAATCAAAGTGCAGGAAGAACAATTGTACCGCTGGGCAGACGAGCTCAGCGATCGGCGTCAGGCTGTGATTCCAGGCTATGAGCAAAAAGTGGTGGACATGTTGACCCAATTGGCCATGCCTTATGCCCAGCTCAAAATTGAAAACCGCAAGTTGGATCACCTGAGTCCAACCGGGCTGGATGAGGTGCAGTTTTTATTTGCAGCTAACAGGGGTAGTCGCTTGCAACAAATCAAGGATGTGGCTTCTGGTGGAGAAATGTCGCGCCTTGCCCTGGTCACCAAATCTCTGGTTGCCAGTGCAATCCCGCTGCCTACGCTGATTTTCGACGAAATCGATTCTGGTATTTCCGGCGATGTGGCCCTCAAAATGGGCAATATCCTGCGCAACCTGTCCAATGAGCACCAGGTGGTGACCATTACCCACTCACCGCAGGTTGCCTCAAAGGCCGATCGACACTATTTTGTCTTCAAAGTGGACAAACCCGACCGCACCATCACCAACGTGCGTTTGCTCAGTGATGATGATCGGGTACGCGCCATTGCCGTGATGCTCAGCCAAAGCCCGCCAAGTGAGTCGGCTTTGGTGAATGCAAGGGAATTGCTTGGATTGTAGCAAATTATGAGTGATGAATGATGAGTGATGAATTGGTTTACTTCCAAGTTTAACGGGGTATTGACAATTTATCATTCATCATTCATCACTCATCACTTATAACTTTTTACTTTTGCTCCGCCTAAGACATAAATGTTAAAAAAACAACCAATGGCGAACAACTTATTGCAAGGGAAACGCGGCGTTATTTCTGGCGCCCTTGATGAAAACTCAATTGCCTGGAAAATAGCCGAGCGCTGTGTAGAGGAAGGGGCAACAATCGTGCTTACCAATGCACCTGTAGCCATGCGGATGGGCGAGATCAATCAGCTCGCTGAAAAAACCAATGCCCAAATCATCCCGGCGGATGCTACGGATATGGATGATTTGGAAAACCTGTTTGGCAAATCGGTAGAAATATTGGGTGGCCCACTCGATTTTGTTCTGCACTCCATTGGGATGTCGATCAACGTGCGCAAAAAGAAGGACTATACCGACCTGAACTACGAGTGGATGCAAAAATCCCTCGATATTTCAGCGATCTCTTTCCACCGCATGATGCAAACCCTTTACAAACTGGACGCCATGAATGATTGGGGTTCCATCCTGGGTTTGAGCTACATCGCTGCGCAGCGCACTTTCCCCGATTACAGCGAAATGGCTGAATCGAAGGCGCTGCTCGAATCTTTTGCCCGTAGCTTTGGTTACCACTGGGCCATGAAAAAACATGTACGGGTCAATACCGTTTCTCAATCCCCTACCAAAACCACGGCTGGTTCGGGCATCAAGGGATTTGGTGATTTTTATGACTATGCCGATAAGATGTCTCCGCTGGGCAATGCTTCTGCTGATGCCTGCGCGGATTATTGCATCGCCATGTTCTCCGACCTCACCAAGATGGTTACCATGCAAAACCTTTACCACGATGGTGGATTCTCCTCGATGGGGATGAACCCAGCGATACTTGGACTTTAAATATAGTGATGAGTGATGAGTGATAAATGATGAAAGACAATTCATCACTCATCATTCATCACCCATCATTCATAACTATCCTTTTGTGCTAAAACTCCTCACCACGCTCCTCTTCCTTTCCGGTGCAACCATGCTGATGGCTCAGTTTCCAACCCAAGGTCCGGGTGGTTTTGGAACCAACAATGGTTTGAACGTACAAAGACCAGGGCAAACAGCACAAGATTCTATTCAGGAGGAGGTTAAGCGGGATACTTTTGGGGTTTATCGATTTTTCGCCAAAAATCCCTTCCAGGAAAAAATCTTTGCCGATACCCTGCTGAACGATTACCTCTACCAACACGATCCCGCCCGGCAACGTCAATGGGATTACATGCACCTGGGGATATCGGGCTCGGCCGCGCAGCCGATTGTTTACCAACCTACTTTACGCCGGGGTTTTCACTTGGGTTGGCATCAATATGATTTGTACTTAAAATCAGCGGATGACATTCCTTTTTATCGGCACGAATCCGCCTTTACCAATTTTGCTTACAACCAGTTGGGGGATCAAAACAACAGTTTTTTCACCCTGCAATTCTCGCGCAATTTTGGCAAGGGGTTTAATGCATCCATCGATTATCAACGCCTATCGCAGCGAGGGACCACTACCCTATTTACCCAGCAATCTCTGCGGAATACCACTTTGGGCATTAATTTTTGGTTCAAAGGCCAAAGTGGACGCTACAATGCCTACCTCACCTTGCTCAACAATAAACTGGAACGGCAGGAAAATGGCGGTCTGGTCAGCGATACCCTAACCCTGGAGGGCAATTTGGCCACTCCTTCTCAAGCGCAGGTTTTTTTGGAATCAGGCCGCTCTCGTTACCAGCATGAGGAGGTACAGTTTACCCAGTATTTCCAATTGAATCGTTTGGGTAAACGCGATACGAGTAGCCAGGACAGTTTGCCGCTGGTGGCTGTAGCGGGCAAACAAATTTATCAGGTGGCGCACAGTGTGAGTTTTCAAAAAATCTTTTCGCGCTACAATGACGAAGACATTACCCTGCTGGATACCTACTACCGTAACTTTAATACCGATACTCGTGGGATCCGCAATTTTGTCGGCCACCAAAAGATCGAAAACCAGTTTCGCCTAATGACTTACCGTAGTCAGGGGCCATTGGTTGGCAGAGTTCGCCAGGAAAACGGCCTTTTGGAGCTGGGTTTGGTACATGCTTATCACCGGATTGAATTGGAAGGTAAAGATTCCAGCCTCAATGAAGTATTTGCTACCGGACGTTGGGATTTGCAACCAATTCCTCTGGTCGATTTGCGCTTGAATGCCAAACTAGGCTTGTTGGGCAATATTGGTGATTATCAAGCCAGTGGTGCCATTGATTTTAAATTGGGCAAATTGGGGCATTTGACTGGGAAGGCAACCAACCAATTGTACAGCCCCAGCCTGATTCAGCGCGAGTTTTGGGTTACCCAACAACGCGTCTGGAACAATGATTTCAAAAAAACACTGGAAACCAACCTGGAAGCTGCACTCAACATTGATCGTTTTCAGGTAGAAGTAGGCGCCGCTTACCATTTGATTAATAATTTGATATACTTTGATACTACAGGATACGCGCTGCAATCCGGAAAACCCGTGAGTATTTTACAATTTTTTGTAAAGAAAAATTTTGTACTTTGGCGTATTCATCTTGATAATCAGGTTATACTGCAAAAATCTTCTGAAGACATTGTACGTTTGCCACAATATTTTGGTAAGCATTCCTTGTATTTCGAAGGAAAAATGTTTCAGGTTTTAAATGCTCGAATCGGGCTTGATGTGCGGTATCAGGCAGCTTATCGGGCGGATTATTATATGCCGCTGATTGGTCAATTTCAATTGCAAGATAAGCGGATGGTAGATTTTTATCCAGCAGCCGATGTATTTGCAGCATTTCAGGTAACTAAATTCAGGGCATTTTTTAAACTGGAAAACATTACTCGATTTATCTATCCCCAGAATCAATTATTTTATCAAACTTCCTTCTATCCAATGCCACCAAGTAGTGGGTTCCGCCTGGGAATCAGATGGTTATTCCTAGACTGATCTATAGCTTGAGGTAGGGCATCTAACCCAAAACAAAATGAGAAACGTTGAACTAGGTAAAGTTGGACGTAAAATCCGACAACTGCGCAAGGAGCGTGGCATGAACCTACAAGAGGTATCCGACAAAAGTGACATCACTGCCGGGCTACTTTCCCGCATCGAAAATTTCCGTACCCTTCCCTCTCTTCCGGTTTTGCACAACATCTCAATGGCACTGAATGTCCCCTTGGCTGAGCTGGTCGAACTTGTGGGCAACAATGGAGAATCCAGTTATATCCTGGTGCGCAAAGGTCAGGGTGAAAAAGAAGAACGAGAGGACTCACAAGGGCTTTTGTACGAAAACATCCTGAGTACCGGGGTGGCAGAAACCAACCTGCAAGTATCCATCATTTCCATCCCGGGAGGGGCTTACCGCAAACCACTCGCCAACGACAGCATGGAATTGATCCACGTGGTGCAGGGGGCGGTTGAGTACGGTTTGGGTGACAACATTCTCGAACTCCATCAAGGCGACACGCTTTTTTTTGACGGGAGCATCCCCCATTCTTTGAACAATACCACTGCGGATAC